>JANXXY010000008.1 GCA_025350365.1 Bacteroidales bacterium
TATTTCTCGGATCATCCACATATCCCGTAAAAACTATCTTTTCGTATAACGGATTTGATAAATCACCCCCGTTTATCGATAGTTCTTCAGCTAATTCTCTATTTCTGGTTTTAACCATTGTCAGAAGCGATACTGGCGAAACCGCTTTTCCAGGAGGTATGGTAGATTCGAATGAAACCGTATTTGAAACCAGAAATAGAGAATTAGCTGAAGAACTATCGATAAACGGGGGTGATTTATCAAATCCGTTATACGAAAAGATAGTTTTTACGGGATATGTGGATGATCCGAGAAATACGGATAATGCATGGATGGAAACAACAGTTGTTCACACTCATTTATCGTATCAAACAATCGAAAATATGGCAATATCACCAGGCGATGATGCACAAGATTTTAAATGGGTTGATGTTGCCGAAGATACCATTAGTAATTTTTATGCTAATCATGGATTGTCATTGCTGATAGCGTTAAATCTATTATTAAAATCTGAGTTGTCGTTTATGGATGATACAATGCGGATAAAGACAAGAAGAATTATTGATTTATTTGGATTTATTTTAACAAATGAGAAATATGGTATATGAAAAAGCAAACATGGTTTTCCTTGTCCGATTGTAAACATTGAAATCAACTCCCGGCAAGGTTTTTCCTTATGCTGTATCGTTAACCAAGCAAATAAATACTCCATTGCACGACTTTTTCATGCAATTTATTAACTTAGAAGTTAATTTCTTAAAAAATATTACCATGTCGGAACAATCAGTAAATAATTTTGAAGAAAAACTAAAGAACTCATTCCCTACATTAGAAAACATACCACAGGAAGTTAAAATATCTGGAAAAAAATATGAACCTACTTATTTACTTGATGGGAAAATACTGAAATGGAACGGACCACTTGAGGAAGTAAGTTCCCCGATATGCATAAAACAGAATGGAAAATTAAATCGTTTGATTATTGGTCAGGTACCATCGATGGATGAGGCAGCTGCGATGGAAGGACTTCATGCCGCCGTTCGCGCGTGGGACAATGGACGTGGTACTTGGCCAACCATGAGTGTGAAAGGGCGTATTACAGCCGTTGAAAAATTCGTTGTACGGATGCGATTAGTGCGCGACGAGGTTGTAAAACTGATGATGTGGGAAATTGGCAAAAGCTTGGACGACAGTTATAAAGAATTCGACCGTACCGTCGAATATATCATAAAAACCATCGATGCTCTCAAAGAGGTTGACCGTAACAATTCCAGGTTTAGTATGGACGATGGCGTTATCGCCCAGGTTCGAAGGTCTCCTCTGGGGGTATGCCTATCCATGGGTCCATTCAACTATCCATTAAATGAAACATACACAACACTAATTCCCGCTTTAATAATGGGAAATACACTTGTAGTAAAACCTCCCAAGTTTGGGGTTTTGTTACATCAACCTTTGCTGGAAGCTTTCGCGGAATGTTTTCCGGCAGGTGTAGTAAATTTCATTTATGGTGATGGAGCTAAAATTATCACGCCAATCATGAAAAGCGGACTCATCGATGTGCTGGCTTTCATTGGTTCAAGTCGCGTTGCCGACATTCTTAAGCTCCAACATCCACGTCCACATCGCATGCGCAGTATTCTTGGGCTCGATGCCAAAAATCCGGCACTTGTAATGCCCGATGCCGATATTGACCTTGCAGTACGTGAATGTGTAATGGGAAGCTTAACCTTTAATGGCCAACGATGTACCGGTATAAAAATTATGTTTGTACATAAATCAATTGTCGATCAGTTTTTGAAAAAACTGGTTGCGGCTATTGATGACCTCCCACAGGGAATGCCTTGGGAAAAAGGAGTAAAACTTACGCCATTACCTGAATTTAACAAAGCAAATACTTTAAAAGGGTATGTAGATGATGCCGTTGCAAAAGGAGCAAGCATTATGAACCAGGGTGGTGGAACATTTTATGAGACAATGTTTCGACCTGCTATTGTTTACCCTATCACTCCGGAGTCTGCGTTATACGGGGTTGAACAATTCGGACCGGTAGTACCTGTTTGCTCGTATAGTGATGAGCAGGAATTTCTTGATTTCGTGACTAATTCGAATTATGGACAACAGTTAAGTCTTTTTGGAAATAACCCTGGTACAATGGCTCGCTTAATTGACCGGTTAACAAATCAGGTATGCCGTATTAATATCAATAGCCAATGTCAACGGGGGCCTGATACACTTCCCTTCACGGGACGTAAGGATTCTGCTGAAGCAACACTCTCTATCAGCGATGCTTTGAGGTGTTTCTCAATACGATCGTTGGTAGCCGCTCAGGCAAATGAAAACAGTAGGGATATCATTCAAAACATAGTAATTGGAAGATATTCCAATTTCCTGAATACAGATTTTATACTTTAACCGGATGTTCAGATAACTCGGGACTGTATCTTCAGAACCTTTTATTTTTTGTGATTTCAGAAAGTCGGCAATTTTTTTTGATGAGGGAATGTTTCCACAATTTTCGGCTGTAAATTGAGAGATCCGTTCCTTTACTACAATATCGCGTAAGCCTTTTCGAACCACCACATCCTTTAGAAGGATTGTACTATAAATGGCTGATTATTTCCATATTCTACCAGTTGCTGATAGGTTATCATGGAATTGGATTCGAGGGAATCTTTGTAAATTAATAAAATATTTTCTAATTCCACACCTTTGGCATTTAATGGGTTGCAAATAAGTTTCAGGAAAGTACTTTTACCACCTCGTCGAATTCCTGTTAATACCTTAATTACAGGCTTATCTATAAAGGGAGTGATCTGTTTTAAATATCGCTCACGTTGAATCATAAATATAAGTTTACAATTGAAATATACAAAAATATGCATTTAATTTCGAGGATAGTCTAAACTTTAAAAAATTTGTTAGATAGATTGAAACGGAAAACCTAAGTGATACTAATCCGGATTTAAAAAATTTTACGAGCCGTCCATTTGTAATGATTTAAAATATATTGGTGCGAATTCACCTTAGTTGTAATATTTTATTCTGCTGGAAAATTGGTATAAGTATTTAAAAATAAACCTATTCAAAATATTGTGAAGCCCTAATTCTCTTTTAAAGAACTATTGTATTTTATAACCTTATAATTAAATTGATGCTAAATTGCCCCGGAACTGGTAAATGAAATCTTCACAATAACGGTTAATTATCTTTCTTATGAAATCTTTGAAATGTGTTACAATACTTCTATTCATGTTTAACTTTTGTTTTGCCCAACAAACGGAAATTAGAAACCTTGAAAAGACACTAAAAGAAGCACAAAGACAAAAAAAGGGTGAA
>JANXXY010000013.1 GCA_025350365.1 Bacteroidales bacterium
CGATTTGAAGCGGGACGAACATTCAAAGCCCACAGGGACACGTTTGTGGTTGATGTCGCTTTGTGCATTGTACATGCGGTTCCAAGTTTCATCAAGGCGTTTCTGGTCATCAGGGGTAAGGACTTCGTGAAGGAAACGGGAAAAGAGTTTTTCGCCTTCGTTACGGGCATTGACTTTTAGCTCTGCCTTTTGGTCGGAAGTCATTTCATCGTCCTTCAAAGGCTTGTTATAGAGATAATATTCAGCAATGTCAATCGCATTGCTTTTGTCGAATTCAGCAGTTTGAAGTGTGTATAGCCATTTCACAAAAACATCACGCAGGGAATAATCGGTTTCTCCATCGAAGTGCAAACGGACAACTTTATATCTGGAGCTGGCAGAATCTTTCTTAACTAACATTTCGGAGATAACTTTCGACTTCATTTATAAATAGTTATGAAGCTAAAAATTTACCGATTTTGATTTTATGGTACTGACAAACAATTACATAAGTCAATTTCCATTTTTCATGGATTATGCTGCCTTATTGAATATCCCTTGAGGTATGAGTTGGGCAAACTGGTTTATTATTTCTGGGTTCTGCATCATATCCTTTTGGATGGTAATAAAATCAAACCCACTGCTAAAACAAAATAGTTTAATTAATTTCCAGAACAGCTGCATTAGTTGGGTTAAGAGGTTATGTTGCACCCTTTCATCGTTAAGGCCTTTGAATAAATCGGCGAAGCTTGTTTGGTAACTTATACGTTTACAATAGCATAACATTGTGTATTGGATCATCGTTATGGTTGTGTCGGCTATCTGGGCATCAAAATTGCTGGACTTGCACTGTCCCAGGTTTAAGTATTGTTTGCATTCTTTAAAAAAGACTTCTATACCCCAGCGAATCTGGTATACTTCTAGTAGAGCGATAAAGTTCAATGTTAAGTCTGTCGTTGCAATTAGATGCCAATTGGAAGACCTGCCCATTTTGACAAAGAACAGATTGAGTGGCATTCCTTTGTATTTGCAATTTATTTTCATATAGCTAGCTTTAAATTTCTTGCACCTAACCGCTTTGCTTTCATTGTTTTTGAGCAATATCTTTACACCTATCTCTTTGTTATCTTTACCTACATGAAACACTTGGTTATTAATCTTTACCATCGAAACCAGATCAATACAACCATTTTTGATTGCCTTGACATTGGCAATGAGGGATTCACTAAAAAACCAGCTGTCGGTGAGTACATAACGGGGTATAAAGTTATTTTTTACTGCCCTTCTAAGCATGGCTATCAAACTTTCACCCTTTGACCTGTCAGCCTCTTTGCGCCTCTTAAACCCACAGCTTTGAGCGGATAGTAGCTTTTTGTACTGTTGCTTACGTTCCTTTGCCGTCAACCCAAACAAACGCCCATGCGTGTAAAGCTTTTTTAAATCCCGTTTGGCATCCCGTTGTGCTTTGTCGTCAATAATAAGTTGTTGTTTATTCGCTTGCAAGCTACCCTCTGCTTTTTGGAAAATAAGCTGGGCTTGTGCTAGCTTGTTTTGATTGGTTTTGTTGGGGGTATTTGCGTAGGTTTGTTCGGCTGACATTAACCTGCTTTGTTTTTGCGCTAAGGTTTTAACCTGCTTTTCCACCAATGTTTTTGTTGCCCTGAGTACTTTTGTTGTTTTCAGGTATAGATGGGATAGTTCGTCCTGCTTTGTCCCTTTTTCACGGTGAAGGCTGAAATCCAAGGGGATAAAACTTTCTCCATCCCAAAATCCACAAACCAATAGTTTATAGCCTAGTATATAACGTTTGCTCACATGGTCAAAGGTTACACTTACCTTTTCAATACATTTACCTGTCTTCTCCAATAAGGTATCATCAAATATGATGGCTGTAATGCGTTGATTACATGTATTAATGTCGCTTTTAACCAGATATATAAACCGCTTGGCTATCATCGTGAGCAGACAACGCCAATCAATATTCTCGTTGTTTTTTGCTGTATAGAATGCATCTTTTTTTGCTCCTACATTCATCCTTGTAATGCCATGTTTTAATAGGGCATACACACTTGCCACCCCTTCAAATGGTAAAATAGTGCAAATTGCTAATAAACTGGAGATAGTGAACCCCCTTGCTTTTAAGGCGTCCATGGTGGCAAAGCTATTCTTTAGCTTAAACCTATCACATACCTCTGCCAAGGAATCTGTCAGCGTTTCATTATTTGAGGCTACCTCTTTTATAACCCCTATTTGTTTTGTACTTTTGTATTGTTGCATTTTTCTGTATTAAATGGAATTTGTTTATAACTGATTCAAATTTAATTATTTAATATGAATTATGCAACTCTTTTAAAACATTTATTTATCAGATTTACAGATAATTAAATCAAACTTCTTCATTTTCATATGTCGTTGTTATTCAATAAGATAACAAGTCAGAAATGTTAGTCAATTAAAATACCGATTTTAATCGGTAAATAATAAAATTTGCAAATTTATAACTTGATTTAAAAAAAATAAACAAGACGTTGCCTGTTTCAATTTTAATCTTATATTTGAAGTATCAATGATCAGTGTGGAGAAGCC
>JANXXY010000038.1 GCA_025350365.1 Bacteroidales bacterium
CAGGAAATAATGACTATCAAGAAAATGAAAATAATTGGAAATTTCACGGACAAATTTTAGGTATTTATGATTTAATGTCGTTTAGTTAGCAGTTCTATTGGACTCTTCCAGGTCTATCGACTCTGGAAGGTCAAACTAAAACCCGGAAACCTGACAGAGCCCAAAGAACCTGCCAGAGTTTAATTTTCTTAAACGCCATTGTTTTATTATGAATAAATTTTAAAGTCAATAAAAATGTGTCGTCCCGAGGGATGCTACCATAATATCGTCCCGATAGGACTTAAAACTGCAATCTGTAAAACCCTAGGGTTTTCTACTTGGCTTTTTATTTTTACTAAATTTTCGATCCCGATTGCCCGATTTTGACGTTGACTCATCCAATTCAGGCTCCTGCGATTGTAAATGTTCTGGCAGAGGTATCTTGAAAACCGGAATACCAAGAAATTTTTCAATTCGTTGAAATTTATATCGGTCCTGTCGATTTATAAATGTAAGTGCAACACCGGTTTGTTCAGCGCGGGCAGTTCTGCCAATACGATGGATGTAATCCTCAGCATCGGGCGGAACATCGTAATTCAGAACCAATGAAATACCGGCGATGTCGATTCCCCGCGAGATGACATCGGTAGCCACTAATATTTGTATTTTACGGTTTCGAAAATCGAGTAACGTTTGTTCACGTTCTTTCTGTTCGAGGTCGGAATGCATCGCCGCAACGGAAAGTCCAAGTTTACGAAGTTCACGTTCAATTTCTTTTACATGGATTTTTCGTGATGAAAATATCAAAGCATTTTCCATTTCCTTGCCTTTCAGCAAATCTTTGATAAGCTCCGTTTTATAGCGATCCTCCACAAAATAGGCCGCTTGGGTAATCCCTTCAGCTGGTTTGGAAACAGCCAAACTAATCTGTTTGGGGTTTTTCAGAATTTTTTTGGCCAGTTGCCTTATTTTTTCGGGCATGGTTGCTGAAAATAATAAGGTCTGCCGTTCCTTTGGTAGCTGATTGATAATTTTGAGAATATCATCATAAAATCCCATATCCAGCATACGATCGGCTTCATCAAGAATCAGGTATTCAACTTCTGACGTGTTCACATAACCCAGGTTGAGATGAGCAATCATTCTTCCAGGCGTGGTAATTACTATTTCGGCACCATCAGTAAGGGCAGTTTTTTGGTTTTCCCATAAGCTTCCATCACCACCACCAACAACTGAAATAGAGCTGATTGGGCAAAAATATCCAAAGCCTTCAACTTGCTGGTCAATTTGAGAAGCCAGTTCGCGAGTTGGCACAATAATCAAACACTTAAATGAATTTGCTGCAACATGCTGTTCAGCAAGCCTATGCATAATAGGTAAAAGATAAGCAGCGGTTTTTCCTGTTCCGGTTTGAGCACAGGCAATCAGATCACCACCTTCCATAATCACGGGTATTGCTTGTTCCTGTATGGGGGTAGGTGTATCAAACCCCATGGTTGATAAGCCATCCTGTAGTGTTGGGGTTAAATTAAAATCAGCGAAGTTCAAATTATTTCGATTAATTAGTATTACGTATAAAACAACAAAGATACAGATACAGAGTTTAGTTCACAAATATAATTTAAGACACTTCGGACTATCATTTAAAAATCGACCGTGAGAGACACCCCATAACTGGTAGGTTTTAAGATTGCATTTCGCAGCCATCGGGTGGAAGTCCAGCTGATTAGTCCCCCAATTACAAATACAGTCCCCCCAAGTGCAGTTCCTGCAATAGCTACATTAGACGATGGTGGACTAATGACGATTGATGCTGCAGAAATAAGCACTCCGGTAACCATTACCCGTCGGCCTTTTGCTGTTTGCTCCCTGTATTTTTCGAGGTAATACCTCAAATAGTACAATTCGTAGTCGAGCGAATCGGTCTTGCTTTTTATTTTCCAGGTAATTTCTTCGCTTACTTTAGGTATCGTGTAATTTTTTTTTACTTTGAGTTTTCCCTGATATTCATCGTAATCAATCTGAGATTGAGCCGTTAGGCATATCAACGATAATAACAGTAACAAGATTGTTTTCATGATCTGATCATTATTAATTCTACTAACCCTAAGTTAGTGAAAAAATATTAAATACAGTGATGGATTAATACATTCTCATTAGACGTAGTTAATCTATTTTCACTTTATTTTTCCTTCGCACTTCCCCAATTCTCTTTTGCATTGACTTGCCGAATCTCCCTTGCGGATAAGTTTCGTTGGTTAACCTCGAAAGCTCCGCAAGAATATAAAATGCCACTTTATATTCCTGGCTGTTAGTCTGCTGAAGCATGGCAAGGTGGTTAATTTCGTCGATATAATTATCGGACATTTCTTTCACAATCGTATTGGCTTTGGCACTTTCCCCTAATTTGTAATATCCTTCTGCCAATTTGATGCTGAAATAGTTGTATGGCGATTGGTTTGATGGAAACAAACCGATGCAATAGTCGAGTACCTTTAATGCATAATCGTTCACTTTTTTCTGAATCAATGCTTCAGCCAATTGGGCATATTGAAGCCGGTAGTTGGTTACCAACTTTGAATGAGCTGTTGAATATTTGAACGATTTGTCATTGATGTTTTCAAAGGTAAACTTCTTCATCAACATATCGTATTGACTTGTGGTGTTGATTCGACCTGTAAATCCTTCCATTGCATTTGCTTTTACAGGAATAACCTTGTAAGCCAGACCTTCTGTTTGAAAGAACTTTTGTAAGCCAATGTAATGATCATCTTCAACCGTAATGGCAAAATAGATGGGGCGGTTGAAGTCCGAACAGGCCAGCATATCCAATATAACAAGTTCGTTAATGGTAAGGTATTCTTTATCTTTACCCAGATTCCATTTTATTTGGGCAACAATGCTATCGTAATCTGCTGGTGAAACGAGATGTTTTTTTATAATACTTTCCTTGTTTACATCAAGAAATACGCGTGATGTAGGAAAATAATCGAAGTATTGATTCCCTGATTTAAATTTCACCGATTTATCTTTTGAAGCCATATTGGTCAATAGCATCCGCAAATCGGAATATGACGAAACAGAATCTTTTTTAATGATATACACGATTTCTTTTAATCCTTTCCGGTATATATCCTTGTTCATGCAAACGGGCAATGATTCAGCTTTACCAATCTTGTCGAACAAATGGCTGATGTATTTGGGAGAGCCCAGCAAACTGATATTTACAACAAGCACATCGCGGCGAAAGCCTTTTGTTTCCTGAACATAAATAAGTGGAAAGGTATCGCCATCGCCATTAGTGAGCAGAATGGCATTGGAATCACACGATGTCAGGTAATTCTGAGCCATAGAGATAAAAAATGGATCGTACAAACCGGGTTTTAATTCCTTATGAGCTTCTTCGTCGTTTTTATAATAACGGAGCGTTAGAAAACAATTAATCACCTCGTTAGAATATACATTAAAGATATCGGCAACAAAATTCTCGAAAGTTGGGTTTAATTTCAAAAGTTTTTGATAGGTATCAATTGCCAAATGCTCATATGTACGGTATTTTTGCAGTTGATCAAATGTAAGTGATTGCTGATTTGCCGGGTTTTTAAACCTTACTTCGGGGTTCGAATAGCCTGAATTATTGTTTAATAAATTTGCAGCATAACTTGCATATGCTCTGGCTAGTGCATTTAATGTACTATCTGAAAGGTTATTTTTGCTTCCATAGTCATCTATCACGTCTTTATCCCAACCAGTATACCCCCAATAAGGAGAAATTTGAGTAAAATACAAGAAACTCCATTTATTCAACTTGTCAGGAATTTCGATATTTTGAGAAATGTTTTCGTTTTTTTTATTGAAGGTTATTTTGAGATAAGTATCCGACATCCTTACCCAAAATAATTCGTCTTTTATTACTTTGTTCTCACGACCATTCTCTACAATTATAGCATGCCATCCATCGGGTTTCTTAGCAAAATTTAATTCCTGTGGGTACGAAAGTTTTGGTTCATCATACTGCTTTATGAATTCGGAAACAATGATTTTATATGATGGATATTCCGGGAGATTTATCAGTTCGGATGTACCCTTCTGTGCAAATGATGATATACTTATCAGGAGAAAAGCAAAAAATAATGATCTGTCAATCATAAAGTAATTATTGCTGGTTTTTGAACTAATTTAATATGTTTAACTAAAACAATTGTTAAAGTATCGAAAAATCCTGTTATTTTGCATTATCATTAATCAAAATATATTAACGATTTAAAGGATATTAACGTATGAAAACATTAAAAATTTTATCAGTGGCAACATCTCTGTTTGTTGCAGGTAGTGTTTACCTGGTGTATGCGGCGGTGGAGTGACGAGTAGATCTCTCAGCTGATCGTCGCGCCGCCGTCGATGACGATGGTCTGGCCGGTCATGAAGTCGCCGGCGGCC
>JANXXY010000045.1 GCA_025350365.1 Bacteroidales bacterium
TCTATGTTGCAGACCGCCCTTCAACATGCCGTGCATTTAAAGGGCGTGGCTGTACTTGGATTGCCGGGAGACATTACAAACCTTCCCGCAGTAGCGGCTGAAACAACAACGGCGCTTTTTCGCAATCATCCTGTTGTAAGGCCTTCGGAAGATGAGCTATTGCAATTGGCCGACATGTTAAACTCTCACAAAAAAATTACTATCTTCTGTGGCCTTGGCGCTGCTGAGGCGCATAACGAAATTATCCAGCTTGCTGAAAAACTCAAGGCTCCCGTAGCATATTCTTATAAGGCAAAAATGGCGATACAATATGATAATCCTTATGAAGTGGGTCTTACAGGGTTATTGGGGATTCCATCAGCCTACCATAGTATGCATGAATGTGAATTGCTTTTATTATTAGGCACCGATTTTCCCTATACACCCTTCATGCCCGTTCAAAATAAAATTATTCAAATTGACATTAAACCTGAAAGCCTTGGGCGCAGAGCCAATCTTGATATAGGACTTTGTGGAGACGTGAAAGATACCTTACGTGCACTTATGCCTGAAATAGAAATGAAGGAAGATTCCGACTTTCTTGATCAGCAATTGAAGTTTTATAAAGAAGTCAAAAAAAATTTACTGGTGTATGTAAATGATGCTGGAAAGCCAAATGCTATTCATCCGGAATTTGTAGCCTCCGTAATAAATGAAATAGCCACCGAAGATGCCATATTCACAGTTGATACCGGTATGTGTTGTGTATGGGCAGCTCGCTATATTGATGCAACTGGCGGGCGAAAAATGCTGGGTTCATTCAATCATGGATCAATGGCAAATGCAATGCCCCAGGCAATTGGAGCTGCACTTGCACGCCCTGACCAACAAGTGATTGCATTTTGCGGTGATGGCGGCTTGTCTATGATGTTGGGGGATATGATGACTATTGTGCAATATAAAATCCCTGTAAAAATTATTGTGTTTAATAACCGTTCATTGGGAATGGTGAAATTAGAGATGGAAGTTGCCGGAATTCCTGATCTGGAGACGGAGATGCTAAACCCGGATTTTGCAAAAGTTGCCGAAGCAATGGGTATGCCTGGTATTACCATTAATGATCCCGATGATGTAAAAGTAGGTTTAGAAAAAGCTTTTCAACAGGAAGGACCTGTTTTAGTAGTTATAAACACTGATCCGTATGCCCTTGCCATGCCACCCAAATTGGAATTAGATCAGATGAAAGGCTACGCTTTATATATGGGTAAAATGATGTTAAGCGGACGCATGGAGGAAGTATTTAGTATGATTTCGTCCAATTATAAACATTTGCGTGAAGTGATATGATTTGAAAATAATCCAGTTTTACCGAGGGGAACTTGTTAAGCCGATGCCGTTATCGCTAATTTGCGGTTAGGCCCTTAGCATAGTTTATCGGTAAATATTGATTAAATTTGTCAAAACAAGCCGATTTAATTATGAGGATTCAAAGGATATATAGTGACACTTCTATTCTTGGAGGTTATTTTGATAAGGAATTCGGGGATATAATGGGATTAACATTAAAAATGGTTATCCTTTTATTGAGATTCGTTCACCAAAAGATTTGATTGATTATGAAAACGACTAAGGATTTTGATTGTGTAAAAATGATGCGAGATATTCGTGATAAAATTAACACAGAGATTGTTAAAATGGATTCTGCCCAAATTATTGAATATTTTCGCAAAAAATCAGAGGAATATGAACAAATATATGGCCAGCCGGTAATCAAGCATGCTCAACGTGAGACAAACGCCACACAATGAGTTTATTATACCACTTAGCGTAAGGGTTTACTCATATAATAATTGATTCGTTTTTATATTGCGGTTCATTAAGATGTGGGCAACTTTTTCGAAATATGAAAGCAAAGAATACTTACCACTGCTGCTAACCTAAAAAAAGGTCATCGGCTCATACTCTCTTCAATTTATTCATGTAAACTATTGTAAGCGGTCATTTTTTCTCAACCAGGATTGAACCACATCCGCTATCAAAACAGCACTTGATGTCTGATAAAACCCCGAACTCGAAATCGAGCATACAGCGGTAAACCTGTCAAACAAAGTAGGATAATGGTATGCTCATGTCGATAAAAAATTTAAACTGTTAACGTAGAATTAGCTAAAACGCAAAAACCTCTGAAAAAGTGAATATTTTTCAGAGGTTTTTATTCTTTTCTAATACTTCTGGCGGAGAGAGTGGGATTCGAACCCACGAACCACTTTTGGCGATTACACACTTTCCAGGCGTGCTCCTTCGACCACTCGGACATCTCTCCTTAAATTGTATCCTTATTTTTGGGCTGCTAAACTACAAAAAAATTATCAACTTGTATTACGAAAGTGTAATTTCCCCACAGATGGCCTTATTAAATGCAGCAACCATTTCTTCGCGGGAAACATTTTTGCCTAAAAGAAACATTAATTTGGTAAGGGCGGCTTCTGTAGTGCTGTCAAACGCGCTAATTACACCGGCATCCATAAGGGCTTCGCTTGTTTGATATTTGCCCATTTCAACTCCTCCGGCATTACATTGTGTTACGTTCAAAACAATAAGACCATTTTTACTAAGTTTTTTTATTTCTGCCGAAAACCACTCATTATAAGGAGTATTGCCAGCTCCAAAGGTCTCGATTACCAATCCCTTTAAATCGGGTGTGTGGATAATCGAAAGAATAGTTTCTTTCGTTATGCCGGGGAAAAATTTTAAGATAACAATTCGATTATCCATAGCAACATGCACCTTGAATGGATAAGTTGTTGGGATATAATTAATAGCAGCAAAATTAAATTTTATATGAACGCCAACCTGAGCAAGAGGAGGATAGTTAAACGATTGAAATGCATTGAAATATTCTGCGCTGTTTTTTACCGTTCTGTTACCACGATAAAGTCTGTTTTCAAAATAAATACAAACCTCGGGAACTGTAGGCTCAGAGTTTTGTTCGGATGAAGCTATTTCTATGGATGTGAGCAGGTTCTCGCGACCGTCGGTGCGAGGAATGCCAATAGGTAATTGGGCACCGGTAAAAATTACCGGTTTATGCAGGTTTTGCAACATAAAGCTTAACGCCGATGCGGAATATGACATCGTATCTGTTCCATGGAGAATTACAAATCCGTTGAATTTTTCGTAATTCTCGCCGATAATGATGGCCATTCTTACCCAATCGGAAGGATTGATATTTGATGAATCTAAGGGAGGGTCAAATTGAACTGTAGAAATTTTGCAATCGAACCTTTTTAATTCAGGAACCTTCGATTCAATTTGCTTAAAATTAAATGGTTCGAACGATTTAGTTATCGGATTTTGCACCATTCCTATCGTACCTCCTGTATAAATTATCAATACCGATTTCCGCTTTTCCTTCTTCATAAATTAAGGTAAATTGAATAATGATTTAGCACTATTGGTTGTTGACATGGCGACCTCTTCGATACTTATCTGTTTAATCCCGGCTATTCGGCTGGCGATATAAATCAAATACGAGCTTTCGTTCCGCTTGCCGCGATAAGGTACCGGAGTTAAAAAGGGGGAATCGGTCTCTAATAATAAATTAGCCAGGGGTATTTCCTTTATTACTTCGCTTATTGCGGCATTCTTAAAAGTAACCACTCCATTAATTCCAATTTTGAAGCCAAGAGATATAGCTTCGTTGGCTTGCTCAAGGTTTCCCGAAAAGCTATGAAATACTCCTTTATATGGTGTGGATGTTCGATTTGTTTTTAGGATTTCAATTATTTCATGGAATGAGTCGCGACTGTGTATTACAATCGGTAATGAATATTCCCGTGCCATAAGCAATTGAGCAATAAAAGCTTCACATTGTTGATCAAAAAAACTTTTAACCCAATGGAGATCAATACCTACTTCGCCAATTGCAATGAATTTATGTGTCTTCAAAGTGCTTCTTACCAAGTTGATATGTATCATGTAATCTTCCTTCACTGATGTGGGATGCAGCCCAATCATAGGAAAACAGTTTTTTGGATATTGTTCACATAGCAACATCATTTGATCGATGGTGTTACTGTCGATATTTGGTAAAAGCATCGTATTTACACCAGCAGCAATTGCATTTTCAATAACTTTTGTGCGATCAGAATTAAAATCGGAAAGGTATAAATGCGTGTGAGTATCAATAAATTCCATCAAACGTTTATTGATACTCACACGCATTTATACCTTTCCGATTTTAATTCTGATCGCACAAAAGTTATTGAAAATGCAATTGCTGCTGGTGTAAATACGATGCTTTTACCAAATATCGACAGTAAAAC
>JANXXY010000053.1 GCA_025350365.1 Bacteroidales bacterium
GCGACTCTGTTTCAGTTAATCAAAAAAAGGCTGGAGACTATGTAGTTTCCATGACTTTGTATTCTAAGGGTGGAATTGTAAATGCCAGAAAAAAAACGTTTACTGTAACCGTTGATGCACCTGCACCTCCATTTGACTATGTTAATGACGCTTTTTCTAAAACTTTAACAAAGGGTAGTTCGCGTACCTGGGTTATAAACCCCGAGGTCAAAGGCCATCTGGGTGTGGGTCCTGCGGATGCCGATGGACCGTCATGGTGGAGCGCTAACCCTTGGGATAAGAAAGACCATCCTATATATGATGATGAATTTATTTTTACCCTTGTAGATCTGAATTATATCGTTGATGCCAAAGGTCAAACCCATGCGGGACATGCAGGCGCCACCGAAGGCAGGACTCATGGTTACTATGGTGCAAGCTTTTGGAGTGATACCAATGACGAAGATGTAACTGTTGATGATAGCAAACGAGGATTAATGAAATGGAGACTCGAATCAACGAAAGTCGGAGAAGTGACCAAATACAAAATCATTTTTGATAATCCTGCCGCTGTTATAGGGTATGATATGGGTTCATTCAATAGTGAAAGGATTTATGAAATTTTAGATTGGAAAGCAAACGAGTCCATCAGCTTAAGAACTAAGGATCACGATGGCAATTACCGATACGATATTCTTACACCTAAAGACTTGCAAGCAATTGCCCAGTATAACATAACAGCAAATGTAACAGGTAACGAAAATGAATATTCAATTGGCATCAAGGACGTGGTGCTGACTCCTGCGTCAATGATAGTTGAAAAAATAACCTGCGACTTTGGCGATGGAGACGCCGCGGTTTTAATACCTGATGCAACTTCAGCAGTGAAACATACCTACATGAGAAAGGGCGATTTCACTATCACAATTACTTTAAAAGCAAAAGGGAAGGAGTTTGTGGTATCAAAATCTGTGCATATTGCGAATTACCACTCAACCTACGTTCAATACCTATTGGATAATATGGTGATGTATCAGGATTTTGGTCAAACTGCTATCGCTGCAATGGACTTTGATAAATCAGGCAATGATGGTGGTGTTGTTACCGTATCAAATCCCGATGCTTCAAAATACCCTAACCGAAGTGGAAATGTAGCCAAATACACAAAAATTAATTCCGAATGGGCAAATGCTTTTCTGAAACTTCCTAGTGGTTACCGTTTTAATCTTACAAAGCAAACTACCTTTAAAATGTTGGTGTTTGGTAAAGCCGGTGACGAAGTACTTCTGAAACTCGAAAATATGGATAGAGGCGGAAATTCATGGCAAACCGGTGCTGAGCTCAAGTATACCATTAAAAAAACCAATACCTGGGAAATTGCAACTTATGAATTCAAAGGTGTTGGAGCTGGGTTTAACTGGACAGGCGATATTTTCACCTCCGACATTACCACAGATCCTAATTTTAACGAGACCTTCTATAATGTCATCCGGATTATGTACAAACCTGGGGACAAATCCAATACGTTCTCGTTCTATTTTGATGATTTGGCCGGACCTCACGTTGAAGGCTTATAAGATTGTTTAACTTAATTAGTATATAACAAGTGGTTGTTCCGTTAAAATCTTCGTCGGAATAACCACTTTTACAAAGTAAACATACCATTACAATAGTTTTGTAGTGTTTTGGTTCTCTCTCAACTTAATTGATTGTTTATTTGCTTTCAAAACCTAACATTTTTTCGATGAAGAAACAACTTATTATCATCCTGCTCACAATTTTATGGTCTAATGTATCTGGTCAGAATGGCTACCGGTTAATATGGTCAGATGAATTTAATATGAATCAAACTCCTGATATTTCAAACTGGGGATACGATATGGGTAACAATGGTTATGGAAACAACGAGGTGCAAAACTATACTAATTCTTCAGAAAACGTAAGGATTGAAAATGGCATTTTGATTATTGAAGCGAAAAAAGGAACAAATGGATGGACCTCGGCTCGATTGAAAAGCCAGGGCAAACGATCCTTTACTTATGGAAGAATTGAATTTCGGGCAAAATTACCTGCTGGTTCAGGCACTTGGCCTGCGCTATGGATGCTGGGAGAAAGTGTTAGCACTGCCGGTTGGCCAGCATGTGGAGAAATAGATATTATGGAACA
>JANXXY010000078.1 GCA_025350365.1 Bacteroidales bacterium
TCTTGATACAGCACGGAATATTGCTGATATCTGTATCGAAAACCAAATTCATGTGTTATATGGTGGAGGCGGTGTAGGACTGATGGGAGCCCTGGCCGATAGAATTCTTGAAAAAAAAGGTAAAATTACAGGTATAATCCCTCATTTTATGAAGGAGCTCGAATGGGCTCATTCCAATGTGGAGGAAATGATTCTTGTTGACGATATGCGTGAACGTAAACGCCGGTTAATTGAAAATGTAGATGCGGTAGTCGCTTTGCCAGGTGGCGTTGGTACCCTGGAGGAACTTCTTGAAGTTATTACATTAAAACAATTAGGTCGATTTAACAAACCAATAGTCATTGTAAATACAAACGGGTTCTATAATTCGCTTTTTACTTTTTTTGATGAACTAATTGAGAAACAATTTATGCACGAATTAAATAGGAAAATATGGCACACCATCAATCATCCATCTGAATTAATAGAAGCAGTTAATTCGGAAGTAAATTGGGACGATTGTTTCATTAACAAAGGAGTAATGTAGAAAAAGTAGAGACAAGAATCAAGAAGCAAGATCTTGGGTTGATATACAATAAATGACCAACCTCAACTTTTCCTTTTGATACGTAATATATCGTCAACCAAGATCGCGGACACAGGGTTTCTTAAAAATCAAATTTTCGACCAAGAATCAAAATATCGTCTACCTGAATATTGTTTCCTTTCCACTTTTCGTAAAACTGAAGCAAAAGCCGCTTCTGTTCCTCCATAGTGTGACCTTGAATACTCATCATTAATTCCTTGAAGTATCCAATTTTAAGCTTTTTACCTTTTGGGCCGCCAAACTGATCGGGATAACCATCCGAAAATAAATACACCGTATCCCCTGATTCGAGAGCAAACTCATGGTTTGCAAAATTTTTTTCCATACTGGGGGCTAAACCAATGGCATAACGATTTGCCCTTGTTACCATCAAAACTCCGTTGCGTATTAACCACAAAGGATTGAATGCTCCTGAATACTCAATTGTTTTTCGCAGTGTGTCGTATGTTAGAAGCGCAATATCCATTCCATCATGAATTTGATCATCCTGATGGTATTGATGCAGAGTCGAAGCAACTTCATTATTGAGAAGATTCAATATTTCCGAAGGTTTGGTTACCTTGAGTTCCTTCACAATCTTATTTAGTATGTTATGCCCTATAATCGACATAAAAGCACCCGGAACTCCATGCCCCGTGCAATCCACGGCTGCCATTAATTCTTTATTACCCTCGGTGGCCGACCAAAAAAAATCGCCACTTACAATATCCTTCGGAATATAAAGTACAAAGGTATTTTCGAACGGAACCTCTGGCGGAAGTAATGCATTTTGAATACGTTGAGCATAGAGGATACTGTCAACAATATCCTTATTTTTCATCGCCAATTCCTGATTTATTTCAACTATTTCCAAGGTTCGTACATGCACTTTTTCTTCTAAAATCCGTTTTTCCGTTACAAGATTTTGCTCTCTTATTTTAATGTAGGTAAATATAAGAAGCAAACCTGTAAAAATGCTGAAACTGATAAACCACCACCTTTGATAGAAAGGGGGTCTGATTTCAAATCTGAATGTAATTGGTTTTGAATTCCAAATGCCTGCACTATTTTTGGCCCTGACTTTAAAAACATATTTTCCGGAGGCTAAGGCTGACCAACTTGCATATGGCACCTTCGTTACCGGCTGCCAATTGAGATCCGATCCTTCGAGCATTACCTGGTAAAGAACTTCTTCGGGGTTGACAAGGCATACAGCGGCAAAATCAACACTTATTTTATTTTCCGTATACCCAAGCCTAAAATCAGAAAGGAGTTCGTGATCCCGATCATTTACTCTTAACCGCCTGATTAGGGTATAAGGTTCATTGTTTTTTCCCTTAAAATCTGAAGGATTAAACATCACCGCCCCATTAACTGTTCCAAACCATAAATTACCTTTCGAGTCTTTGAAAGCAGCATTATTTTTGGCTTCAATACCGGTAAATCCGTTACGTTTGGTAAAAGTTTCAATAATTCCGGATTTAACGTTTATTTTGTTTAATCCTAAATTGGTTCCCACATAAATATTTTCCTGGTCATCTTTTATAATAAGGTTAATGTTATCTGATAATAAACCGTCTTTTTCCTGATACTGTTTAGTGAGTATCCCGTCTTTAAAGCAAATCAAACCTTGGCCTTCAGTTCCTATCCAGAGTGTTTTGGAATTATCGGAGGTTATGCAAGTTGGTGTGGTATTACCAAGCAAGGGATATTTAGGTGATTGTGCATTGAGGGTGTCTTCAAATACAGTTAATCCTTTTCCCCTCGAACCTATATATTTAACATTTTCATTATCAATGTAAATGCATGAAATATCATTTCCGATAAGTCCGTTTGCCTGAGAGAAGTTTTGTACCTTATTGGTTGATTTATTAATACACAATAGCCAATCGAAGGTTCCAATCCAAACATTTCCTTTTTTATCGATTTCAAGAGCCGTTGTCTTTTTAAAAATACCCGATAGATGAATAAAAATATCAATTGGTAAGCCGAATGTTTTGGTTTTGCGGTTATAAAATTCTATCCCTTGATCGTCAGTACCAATCCATACATTGTGATTTTTGTCCTCTTTCAAAAATCTAATTTTCTGAGGAATATTTTGAGTTTTGCCATCAAACACGGTAAAACTTTTGCCACTTGATGCAGAAGGGTTATATAGTGTAATTCCGGCATTGGTTCCAAACCATATTTTGTTTTCATAATCTTGCAATATGCTCCATATCTGTGGATTTCGAAAATTCTCGGGTTTCGAAAAATTGATAATATCGCCCTTGTAAATCGACATCCCATTGTCGAATGTCCCAATCAGAATATTTCCTTCGGCATCTTCGGTAAGAGATGAGATAGCATTCGACTGACATCCGTTTTTTGCTGAATAAACCTTCAGGTTTTTGCCGGTAATTTTAGTAATTCCTCCCAGGGTACCAATCCAAATATTTCCTTTTGTGTCCTGGATAATGGCGCTGATAGTATTAGATGATAAGCCGTCACGGATATCATAAACCACAAAACGTTTTTCTTTTATCAGATATTTGTATAATCCTCCTTTATCGGTTCCAAACCAGAGATTAAGTTCTTTATCTTCAAACATACATGTGATTTGAAAGTAAAGAGGCATTTTATCGATATAAAAATTCTCGAAATTGTTATTTGTGGAGTTAAATACTTTTACACCAGCATCGGTAATGAAGTAATTTTTGCCATCACTTTTTCTGTAATAGCATCGATAAACTCTATCGCTGATGCGTTTTCCTTTGTACCTCTCGAATTTAAGCTTTTGTATCTTCTCGTTTGGGTTCGAAATTAAAATTGCTCCGGATCCTTCCGATGTAATCCAGAGTTGCTTTTTTTTGTTTTCGCAAAATGCCCCAACATTCTTATTCAACATAATGTTCGAAGGAATGGGCTCAAATACTTTGCCGTTGTAACGTGTAATAGATCCATCAACATGCCCAAGCCAAATGTTTCCGTTTGAATCCTCGTAAATAGTCCATACCCCGTTACCTGCTAACCCATCTTCCGCTTTGTAATTTTTAAAGGAAGTTCCATCAAATGTACTAACTCCGTTGGGCGTTCCAAGCCATAGTAAATGGTTTTTATCCTGAATAATAGAATAAACTTTGGAGTTTGCCAGCCCCTCGTTAACCGAATAATTATCGAAAAAATAGGTTTGTGAATAAAGAGGAAGTGTGAGAAGTAGCAGCAAAAACAATACGAAATGATATTTTGAAGAACGGTTTATTCGTTCCGAAAAATAAACGTGGCACGCATGGAAATTACACGCCCGAATGTTTGTCCGAAATATCATCAGTAAGGGTTATTTATCCTTGGAAATGAAGAAAAAAGTTCCTTCCTCATCGGGTAAACCGGAAATTTTACCAAATTTCGGTTTCTGTTTATTATGTTGCGATATGGACGAAGTTATTTTAAGTACGATACTTTCAATTGGGATACACGAATTTGGGTTGCTTGCCAAAAGTGTGGCAAAAGTTTTGGTAAACTGCGAATTGTCCTGTGCCAACTCATACCCGGCTGATGAAAATACCTGTGATGATTTTAATCGCGTTGCCTGCCAGTCGTCGCAACTTCTCTCCTTTAATGCAGCACGCATGGCCTGGAAAAATGTGGGCCCAGATTCGCATGCATCCGTTACCACAAGGGTATGTGTTAGCTGTGTTGCATAAGACTGCATCGAAGCTTTCAAAAAGTTGATGTTAAAATAAGTAAATTCGTCGTCGCGGTTGGCATCCACCGGTATCCAATAACCTGTTTCGTTAATAAATTTCCCATGACCTGCATACCATACAAGCAATGTATTTACGCGGTTACTGCGAACCAGGTCGCGCAATTCGATAGAGAAGAATTTCTCCATTTGCTCTTTGGTCATATCTTTTTTGTGTATGATATTATTTACCTGATATTTTGCCAGTGCAGCGCGCATCAATGATACGTCTTTGGTGGGGCCTTCGAGACTGGCAAAGGTGTGATAGTTTGAGTTTTCGAGAAATACCACCCAAGTCTTGCCCATCGGGTTTTTTCCTAACAATGCGGCGCCTTCCCGGTTAATTGCGAAAGTATATGGCTTTTCATTTCCATATATATCGGTTGCGGTTACAGTGAATTTATTTTTGTTATTGATATCGATCGAAGCCGAAAATGTCGGATTCATTTCATCAACCTTAAAACTTCCTGACACGCCATCGATAATGATTGATTTGATAGGGCTTTCATCATTGATCTTACCTTCTACATAGAGGGTTGCATTATTGTTATCGAGATAAATTTCGCCATTGTCTGATGCAAAAGGAGCCATAATGAAAACTCTGGGAGGATTATTCTCGGTAAATTTCAGGCTAAAATTAAGTTTTTCTATATTATTATAAACATCAGATGCAGCAAGGGTAAGCACTCCGCTGCTGTCGACAGGGACTTCAGCAATAAATTCGTATTTCCCATCCAGTTTTTTAAATGTAATATCCAAATTATTTATTTTGATATAGCTAATGTCGCTTTTATCAGTAATATATCCTTTTAAAAAGATGCTTTTCTTGTTAGCGGGCACTTCCAGAATGAATTTGTCCTTTGGTGTAGGATCAACCAATACTATGTGAGGGTTCTCCGTTTCGCGCATTAGCTCGAACAAACGATCCTTGGCTTGCTTCATTAGTTTTTTTGCTTTAGCATCGTATTCCGAAATCTTAACCAAGGCCTCATAATCTTTTATAGCAGCTTGGAAATTAGTAATTTCTTCATAGGAGTTAGCCCGTTTATAATAAGCTTCGGCGCTATTGGGAGTGATGGAAAGAACCTTATTAAAATCGTTTATTGCGTTCTGGTGTTGGCTAAATTGTTGATAATATTCACCACGTATGAAAAATGCTTCTTCGTCATTTTGATTTAGTGAGATTACGCGCGATATATCGTCCACGGCATTCCTGTAATCTAATTTTTTAAGAAATACTTTGCTGCGAACTATAAGCGCCTGACGTAAATTAGGGCTAATTTTCAAAGCTTCGTTACAATTCGTCATCGCTTCATCGGTTTTATTCAAACCTAATTGAAGGTTGGCTAAAGCAAGGTATGCGCTGGTGTATTTTTTATCTTCCTTAATGGCTTTCGTATAAGCCCATTCAGCTTTTTGAGTAGAATTCATTTTTTCTGTAACCTGTCCATGCAGATAATAGTTTAATGCACTTCCATCAAGTGCCAGTGCAGAATCGCTTACTTTCAGCGCATTTAAACTTTGATCCATCGCCAACATTACCAATATTTTTTGCTGGTATGCAGGTAAAAATTTGCGATTAAGAGAAGTGGATTTATTTAAGATATTTAATGCATCCTTGTATTGTTTTAATTCATAATACGATTTCCCCAGATGGTAGCACAAATTTTCATTTTTAGGATCAAAAATTATGGCACGGTTAAAATCATCGGCTGCCTTCTGGAAATCATTTATATTCTCATAAGTAATGCCGCGCAGCATATAAGCTTCCTTATATTCCGGATTTATACTTATAGCACTGTTAAATTGATTAATTGCATCCTGATATTTTCCGGCATCGAAAAAATCTGCACCTGTTTTATAAAATTTCCTGGCAGTTTGCCCGTAAACAGAGCATGAGAAAATAAAAGCCAAAAGAAAAAGAAAACCTTTCGTGTTCATCCAAAAATGATACGATTTGTTAGAGAATGATTTGGTAAGATATTCAATTGGGTTCGTGTTTTTTGATTGGGCTCGGTTCATAAAATTTTTTTTATAGAGCTAATATACATAAAATCATGCAATTCAGGCGAGTTGAAGGTTTCAAAGATACAAAATTAGTTATTCTTTGCAATAGGAAAATGATGATTAAAAATTTCGAGTCGAAAATCCTTCCAAACCTCTGTATTTGCAGGGGCACAGTCCATTTGAGGAGCAGCAATACCATCCCCGAAATATTTTTTTCCCGTAAATACTCTTGATTCGTCCCAAAGATTGGCTTCGAGAAAGCTATTTATAAGTTTAGCGCCTCCTTCAATAATCAAACTTTGAACCTGACGCCGGTATAACTCTCCAAGCATATGTTCTGGTAAAAATTCATCGAAAGAGATAGTAACATACTCCACATTGCGAGCATTCTGTTCTTCTACCTCACGTTGCGTAAATACCAGTGTTGGGATTGACCCGTCAAAAAGATGAAGATTTCGTGGCAGGCGTAAATTGCGGTCGACAACTATCCGCAAAGGGTTTTTACCGGTCCAGTCACGGATATTCAGTTTCGGGTTATCAAGAAATGCGGTGTTAGTGCCTACCATAATGGCTTGTTCTTCTGCACGCCATTTGTGAACAAGCATACGTGCATCTTCGGTGGTTATCCACGTTGGCTGTTGAGGTTGAGCCGGGTGACGA
>JANXXY010000097.1 GCA_025350365.1 Bacteroidales bacterium
ATTTAGTTTTTCTAATTCAGATATTGTTGTTTTTCCAACATTTTTAAGATGAACAAAACTAAAGCTTCTATCTTTTATTATTAAATTATAGTAGTTTGAAAAGGTAAAATTATTACTGAGATATTTCTGTAATGCATTATAAGGACGAACAGACAAATCTCCAAGAAGGGAGTTAAAAATATTGTTTAGTATTATCTTTTGCTTTGTATTTAAAGTGTTGAAAATCTCTTGCAGTTCAACTAAAATTGGTTCAGAAATTTCTTCAGGTGAATAAAGCTGAAAACAAAAATCAGAATACTTTTCTGCAATTGTCAATAATTCTTCATTTGATTTTTGACCGCAATTCCTAAGTTTTATAAAGGTTCCATTTTCTTTATAAAACTGTACAATATCAAATATAGTATGCAACCCACTAAAGTCACAAACATTAAAGCTACGCTCTGACATGTTTTCAATGACCTTTAGTATTTGAATTGTAGTATTTTCTGATACTGAATTCATATTTTAAATATAATGGAATCTAATATACAAAGCAGATGGAGCATTGGCAAGATTGCAGCTCTTTTGCAAGCCTTTGGTTTGTGTGGTGGCCTGTGTGGGCTTGCAAATGTGCTGCAATGTATGTGGGATGTTGATAAATGCGTTCCCTAATGCGCCCTTAAAGGCGCGATGCGATTGGGCAAAAAAACTAAAATCATATATTATTGAGTTTCCAGTTGCACTTATCCTATTTTGTTTTTTTATAATCATTTTTTAAGTTAGTAGTAAATCATCGGTCGAAACGGTTTTTTAGGCTTGTTGCTGACGGTCCAGTATATACAATTGTTCTTTTTCGTCCAATTTGGTCCAGTATATACAATTGTTCTTTTTCGCCCAAATTGGTATCAGTATCCACACCTGTTGTATATACTGCTATTGTATCGCTTGTCGTTTATACCCTTGTAAGCCCCGGCATAATTGAAAAATATTAAATTTCTATTTTTTTGGTTATTGTTCACTCGTGTATGCATCGTGTGGGTTTTGATAGATTTGTTTATCGTTTTTGTTTATTTTTATTAGTCAAATATACTTTTTTTTTGAAAATTATTTATCACTCTTTCAAAAAATTCAAAATTTTGTGCTGTTTGTGCGATATTTACATAGCTCTGCAACTCACTGCCTCACAAGTGGGTCTGTTCCTCTGCACTGCCTGTACTCATATTTGTCTATTGTCTTTCTTATGGAGTGGGCGGCCTGTTGTTGCGCGATTTCAACATCAATTTATCAAACGGGCTTTGTATTTTAATAACCGATTCGTTGGTAAGATGCGTGTATTGTTGCGTGGTTTTTATACTGTTATGTCCAAGTAGTTGCTGCAGGTAGCGGGTGTCGTACCCATCCTCAAGAATATGAGTGGCAAAACTATGACGCAACAAATGCAAATGTACCCGTTTGAGTATACCTGCCTTAGATGCAGCACGCTTTAATATCTTATCCATGCTCGCAAAACTGTATGGTTCGCCTGCCTTCTCGCCTTCAAAAACATAATGTAACGGCTTGTATTTGTTTATGTAACTTTTTAACGCTCCGGTTAACGACTGACTCAATAAAGTAAACCTGTCCTTTTTTCCTTTGCCTGCCCTTATAAACAAAAGATTTCTTGTGTAATCTATATCCGAAAGCTTTAGGTTTTGAGCTTCACTTCGCCTCAATCCAGCCGAATAAATTACACTCATGAGCGTCCTTTGTTTCTCATTTTCAATAGCATCAATTATGGCAGCCATTTCTACCTGACTCGATACCTGTGGTTTCGTTTGTGCAATTCTGGCACGTGGCAGCTCATTGGGCAGGAAATCTTACTTTAAGCAATACCTATAGTAAAACCTGAGTGCATTAATCATTGCATTCTGTGTTTCGGCGGAGCGTTCTTTGCCATAATAATGCAGAAAACCCCTAATTTGTGTTGTTTCTATCGAAGCCGGATTACGGTATCTCATTGCCCTGATAAAGGTTATAAAATGGCTCTCATATTGTTCGCGAGTTGTTTTTTCCAATTCGGTTTGGGCTGCCATGTTGCAAAACTGTTTTCTGAATATTGCTTCCAGAGAGTATTTTGATACCAGCCTCCAAATAAAATTTCGCATTTCCAATACGCTAAAAGGTCTTCCATTTGTTTCGAAAAGTAACTGCACGTTGTTTGTTAGTGCTTTGTGTCGTTCGCTCATGAGCAGTGTTTGTAATGCTGCTCTGGTGTTTTCTGAAAATTGCGGGCATTTCTGTAAACATAATTCCGGATCCTTCGGCAAATCGATTAAATCGTTAGCTCTAAGCCCAAGATGAAAAATAAGCCATAAACAAAGTCGGTGGCCAGGGTTTGTTATTTCAGGCCCAATAACTTCCAGTATCTCGGCATAGTCGAATAAAATGGGTAAGGCCAACCGCCCCAAATTACACCATTGATTTTGTGAACGAAACCACCACCGAAAATGTAGCTGTTACCGACGAATATTCGGCAAGCAGCAACATGGGCAGTTCGGTTGTTGGGTCAGGGACTAAGGTTGCCATCATACCAGGGCAGAATACCTATTTCAGGGTAAAAGCTACCACCACGGGCTTTGCCTCGCTGGTGCAAACACTCGTCATTATCATGCAGCCAACCGGCCCATCAGCCATGGTTGTGAATGATGTGACCAACACCCTCACCTGGACTAATAGCCCCGATTTTGCAAACATTGCCGATTACGAGTACACCACAAACAATGGCACGTCGTGGACAACCTGTACCGCAAAACCTATCGTCATAGGCAACATCGCCGTGGCTATTGGTGAAGCTCAGGTACGCATAAAGGCCATCGCTGCCACCCGGTTTAGCAGTACAGTATTAAAATCGGCCTCCGCCTTTACAATTAGTACCGGCATAGCCGATATTGCCACGTTAGGTGTCAAGGTTTATCCAAACCCGGTAAACAACTTCCTTAAACTGGAAAATGTTCCTGAAATACCGAAGCCTCAATTTGGAGTGCCGACGGGAAACTTGTAAAAACCATACACTTGGAAAACAAAAACAACGAAATAGATGTAACCAGTTTGCCCAATGGTTTGTACTTTTTAAAATTACAAAGTAGCAAGGGGAAAGGGGTAATGAGGTTTGTAAAACAGTAAGAGATTGGCGCGCGTTTGTAATGCGTTCCTACACTAAAATAAGTTTAAAATGCACTTTGTGCAAACAAAAAATATAGGTATTAACAAGACTAAAAATTATGAAAAACGTGAAAAAAATGACATTTACGGAATTTGTAAAAAAAAATGAAATAGAAATATGGAATTACTGTGTCAGAGCTTTTTAAACATCAAACATAAAGTGTATTATAAGGTTTTGAAGAAATTATTTGGTTTAATTTTAAACCTATCTCTGTTTCAGAAATCCATTGACATCAATTCCAGTATAAATCAAGATTTTATAAAGTGTCGATTGGCTTTTAATGTTGAATATTTTCCGATTTCTTAAGTAGTTCTATTCCCTTTTCATACATTTTCTTTACCTCAGGTGCTAAAACCAATGAAAAAATAATTGTTAAAGTTTTTTCTGCGAGAATAAATTTCTAGCACATGATTTTTAATTTAATTGTTAACATAAATTTCGTAGTTTTAGTCAAACATACCCATTTTGCAATGACAGACGAAGCTTTTCTTACATTTAATATAATATCTTTGCGCAAGACAATTAGAAAAATATATATATGGTTAATTCAAGATTTTCAATAATTTATCAGTTGTTATTGGTTGCATTTTTCTCCATTAACCAGAAAGGCTTTTCGCAGCAAGAGCTAAACGAAAAAATTCCCAAAAATACAAAACTTGTTTATGTTCTGGATAGTTTACAAATCTCCAACGACCTGATATCTAAAATAGTTCCGGCAGAAATAGCGACTGTAATTGTTGTTAAAGGAAAAACAGCTACTGATATACTCGGCAGTAAGGCCAAGGATGGCATTGTATATATCGAAACCAAAAAATTTGCAAGAAAACGGTATTGGAGTTATCTCAAAACAAAATCAGAAAATTACGCAATAGTAATTCCCAATCCAGAGAAAGACAATCTTATACAGTATATTTTAAACGGGCGTATTCTCAATAAGGATTTCGAAGGTGAGTTATCAAGAATTAACGACTCTAATTTTCAAAAAATTGAAATCATACCAAAAGATACTCTGCTAAAACGATATGGAATCTACCGCAAGCAATTTGGAGTTGTAATCCACACGAAATAATTTATCCGATCATAGCTACTCTAATTTTCTTTGTCCTGTTTCTTGGCTCTAGGTTCTTTATATATGTGATTATGTGGTAATAATATTTTCTAAAGAGGAATATTTCCATGCTTTTTTGGTGGGTTATGTGCTGTTTTATTTTGAGTTAATTCCAATGCCTGAAAAAGCTTAAAACGGGTTTGACGTGGATAAATAATCTCATCTATATATCCCAATTCAGCTGCTTTAAATGGATTTGCAAAGGTTTCGCGGTACTCATCCACTTTTTGTAGCCGATCTTTCTCTGTTTTCAGTTTATTTCTATATAAAATATTAACAGCGCCTTCGGGACCCATAACTGCAATTTCGGCGGTTGGATAAGCATAATTAACATCAGCTCCAATATGTTTGCTGGACATTACATCGTATGCGCCTCCATAAGCCTTGCGTGTAATAACTGTTATTTTAGGAACTGTAGCTTCGGTGAAGGCATATAATAATTTTGCACCATGTTTTATAATTCCTCCAAGTTCCTGAGTTATTCCCGGTAAAAAGCCTGGTACATCCACAAAAGTGACAATTGGTATATTAAAAGCATCACAAAATCGAACAAAACGTGCCGCTTTTAGGGACGAATCAATATCGAGAACACCTGCCAAAACAGCAGGTTGATTGGCCACGATACCGATAACACGACCTCCGATGCGACCAAATCCAATTAAAATATTTGGTGCAAAATATGGTTGTACTTCAAAAAAATTATTATTATCCACCACCGATCGTAGAATATCTTTCATATCGTAAGGCTTGTTTGCATCAGCAGGAATGATAGTTTGCAATTCTTCATCCTCCCGATTGACATCATCTGTGGTTGGTTTAAGGGGGGGATCTTCCATGTTGTTCGATGGCAAAAAGCTAAAGAGTTCGCGAATCATAAACATGGCTTGTTCGTCATCATCAGCCATAAAATGAGCAACGCCGCTTTTTGAGTTGTGAGTAAACGCTCCTCCGAGCTCCTCTTTGGTAACTTCTTCGTGAGTTACAGCTTTAATTACATCGGGACCGGTAACAAACATATAACTTTTTTCCTTTACCATCAGGATAAAGTCAGTTAAGGCCGGCGAATAAACTGACCCACCCGCACAGGGTCCAAGAATACCGGAAATCTGAGGTATTACGCCAGATGCCATCACATTTAGCCTGAAAATATCAGCATACCCCGCCAGACTTTGCACTCCTTCCTGAATCCTTGCGCCTCCCGAATCATTTAACCCAATTACCGGGGCGCCCATTTTCATAGCCATCTCCATAATTTTAACCACCTTATCGGCGTTTGCCCTACTCATGGTGCCTCCCAACACTGTAAAATCCTGAGCAAAAACAAATACTAACCTTCCATCTATTTTACCATATCCTGTAACCATTCCATCACCAGGTACCTTATTGCTTCCCATGTCAAAATCGGTAGTCCTGTGAACCACTAACTTATCCATTTCAACGAAAGTGCCGGAATCAAGCAAATCAATAATTCGTTCACGCGCAGTTTTTTTTCCTTCACTATGCTGTTTCGCAATTCTATCTGCACCACCACCCATATTAGCAGCCGTAAGCTTTTCATCAAGTTCTTTATACTTTTTATCAATCGAAATCATTCAATTATTATTAGTGGTTGATTACTTTTTACAGTATCATTCAGGTTAATTAGTATCTTCTTAATTACTGCATCGCGGGTTACTTTATATTCACTTTCCATTTTCATTGCTGAAATAACTACCACCGTTTGTCCGGCTTTAACTTTTTCATTCACCTTAACAGGAATGAGCACAATCTTTCCAGGCATCGGAGTTGAAATTATGTTTTGTTCCTGATTCAGCAATCCTTTATTTCGATTTTGAAGGTAACGTGTTTCCGCATCTACAATCTCTATTTCAAAAGATTTATAATAGGTATTAGCAATATATTTTTTAGAAGATTCTCCTTCAACTATTTCGATGTTTTGAGACTTACCATTGTATATGGCTGAGTACTCATTTTCCTCAACTTTACATAAATCGATACTATATATTTTATCATCAACAGAAACTGAAATCTGATTTTTTTCGCGGCTAATTAGTTTGACATTTGTTAAACGTTCGTTTATTTTAATCTGAAGTTCCATAAATCTATTTTAGTAGTCGTAAATATCAAGTCGCGAGTTGAATGATTGAGTTTTAAGCACTCAGAACAAGAAAATATCAATTATCTATATCAGGATTAAAAATTTAAATTCTCACTACTCCTTTGGATCTTCCATAGGATTTCCAATTTACATCAGAACTAACCTGTATCTGATGTTCTGAGAATTTTTTCAACTTATCGGAGTATTCGATAAAAGCAGTAATAACTGCAATATCCTCACAATCTGCATCACATGGGTCACCGGAGTTTTTTAATTCTTCTGAATATTTTTCAATAAAATGCGTATCATAGTTACCAGCTTTAAAAGCCGGGTGTTTAATAATACTTTCAAGGTATTTAATGGATGTTTTTACCCCCGAAATTTTATATTCGTAAAGAGCTCTTTTCATTCGATCGATAGCTCCATCGCGTTTACGCGCCCAAACAATTACTTTGGATATCATTGGATCGTAATAGATTGGTATTTCATAACCGGCATAAACGTAACCGTCTATTCGCACACCCAAACCGCGGGGTTCAGTGATATGACGAACCAGACCAGGCGATGGCATAAAATTATTATCAGGATCCTCGGCATATATCCGACATTCAATAGCATGGCCTAATTGCCGTATGTCCGATTGTTTATACTGTAATGGTTCTCCATTGGCAACCCGAATTTGCTCTTTTACCAAATCGAGTCCCACAACCCGTTCGGTAATTGGATGTTCCACCTGTAACCGAGTATTCATTTCCAGAAAGAAAAAATTAAGGTTGCTATCAACCAGAAATTCAACCGTACCAACGCCCTCATAATTGACCGATCGACCAGCTGCAATAGCAGTTTGACCCATACGCTCGCGCAATTCAGGAGTCATAATCGGTGAAGGTGTTTCTTCAATTACCTTTTGATGTCTCCTTTGAATTGAACACTCACGTTCGCACAAATGAATGATATTTCCAAACTTATCACCCAATATCTGAAATTCAATGTGGTGTGGTTCGGTAATATATTTTTCGATGTAAACAGAATCATCGCCGAAAGCAGTCATAGCTTCAGATTTAGCCATACGAACAGCATTTATCAGTTCCGATTCGTGCTCAACTATTCTCATGCCCTTTCCACCTCCACCTGAGGATGCCTTGATGATGACTGGCAATCCAATATCCTTAATTATATTTAGGGCATCATCGTTGGATATTATTTTTCGATTTGTACCTGGCACTACTGGCACACCGGCATTTATCATCGTTTGTCTGGCAGTTATTTTATCACCCATGGTAGTAATGGCATGCGGCGATGGGCCTACGAAAATAATTCCATCTTTTCCACATTGTCTGGCAAATTCGGAATTTTCTGATAAAAACCCATAGCCAGGATGAATGGCATCAGCTCCTGAAACTTTTGCAACTTCAATAATTTTATCGACCCGTATAAAACATCTTCATGGCCTGGGCCATGATGTTTCTGTTGTTACGCCATATTACTCTTTTGTCGCTAAGCGGCCTAATCCTCCGACCCATATTGGCGATGTGGTTGTTCGAGTAGGGGCCAAAGAATACCCCGTTCGATTTTACCGCGACATTCTCTCTGACCACAGCAAGGTCCCGGTCTACTTCATTGCTCAAGATGATTTGTTCGGCAATCGGGATA
>JANXXY010000098.1 GCA_025350365.1 Bacteroidales bacterium
ATTGTCCTTGCTGGGATAACTACCCCAACTTCGCCGTTCTAAAACAATCACCACCCTGCAAAAAATCCTAAACCGAATTTGTAAAAACGTTGTTATTGTCATAAGATAATGAAGCCTTACAACATCAGAATTGGTTAATTAAAGGTGCTTTTGTATCTTTGAATAAATATTTTGATTATGATAACCAAGACTCAATTAATTAGTACTCTTGATAATTTACCGGAAAATTTAACGATCGATCAGGTAATTGATCATATTATTTTTATAGACAAAGTAAAAAAAGGAATGGCCGATTCAGCCAGTGGCCGGGTGAATACAAAAGAAAAAGCCAGACTAAAGCTGAATAAAATGTTAAGGTAATCCGGACAGGTAACAGATAGATTTAATCTTTTATCCCGGCTAAACCGGTTATTGCATTGATCAACTTAATTCATACTTCTCTTCTCCTACTACTGTGGCATATTTTTTTAAGGTACTGATAATGAGTATAAATTCAAAAACTGAAATCAATCGTAACTAGTTATTAGACAATCATTTTCAAATTACCTGATTTTCAAATTTTCAAATTTAACGAAGTGTTGTTTTCCAATTCCCTGACTAAAATCATCTTCTTTATTCCTCTTACGGTATAGCATCGCATTGTCAGATACTGTAAATTTGACATTTAATCTAAATACAACATCCATGAGATTGCTATATTGCATCGTATTTATTTCGTCCCTTACATTCTTTGGCTGTAAGCCCACAAGCCAGAGCAGTGCGCCAAAAGAAGAAGGCGATTTTACCAACCAGCTTACACCTCAGGAAATATCGGGAGGTAAACTTACTCCGGAACTATTATGGAAATTTGGCCGGGTTGCAGAAGCACAACTGTCGCCCGACGGAAAAACAGTGATTTATAATGTATCGCGTTACGACGCTAAAACCAACAAACGTCATACCTGGATTTTTAGTGTTTCGAGCAATGGTGGCGAACTAAAAAACCTTACGGTCGATTTTCCTTCCTGCAACAATCCACGGTGGATTTCCAACGAAAATATAGCCTTCTTATGCACCAAAGACGAGACTTCTCAAATATGGATCATGAAAGCTGATGGTTCTGACAAAACACAGGCATCTTCGTTAAAAAGTGACATCAATGGCTTTGAAATTGCCGCCAATGGAACCCGGTTATTTTATATGCAGGATGTGAAAATGGATTCGACTACTCAGGACAAATACCCTGATCTGCCATTGGCAAAAGGCCGTATTATCGACGATTTAATGTATCGTCACTGGGATTCATGGCACGATTATGCTTACAGCCATATTTTTATTTCCGACCTTAAAAATGGAAAAATCAACGAAGGCACCGATATACTGAAAGGTCAGCCTTTCGACTCACCGCTCCCACCCTATTTCGACAATGCAGAAATTGGCTGGAGTCCCGATGGCAAGCTATTGGCTTATTCCTGCAAAAAGCTGAAAGGAAAAGAATTTGCCATCAGCACCAATTCCGACATCTATTTGTATAATGTCGAAACCAAAACCACTGAAAATATCACCGATGGCATGATGGGATACGATAAATATCCTATTTTCTCGCCCGACAGTAAAAAAATAGCTTTCCAAAGCATGGAAACGCCGGGTTTCGAGTCCGACAAAGCCCGTTTGTTCGTGTATGATCTCGATACTAAATCCAAAAAATACCTCACCCAAAATCTCGATCAAAGTGCAGCAAACTTCAATTGGAGTGGAGACGGAAAGAAGATTTATTTCATCAGCGGTATCAACGCAACCTACCAGATTTACTCTGTTGATGTAGAAACCAGCAAACCTTTAGCGGTCACCAAAGGGTCTCATGATTATACCTCGTTATTGTTCAGTAATGGTGTGATGGTTGGCACAAAAATGTCGATGTCCCTGTCCACCGAAATCTTTAAGATTGATGCTGAAACTGGCAATGAAACACAACTAACCTTCACTAATAAGAATATCTACGATGCCATAAAGTTGGGTAAAGTGGAGGAACGTTGGGTAAAAACCAGCGATGGCAAGGATATGCAAACTTGGGTGATTTATCCGCCAACGTTCGATCCAAAGAAAAAATATCCTGTGTTGTTATTCTGCGAAGGCGGACCACAAAGTGCCGTTTCGCAGTTTTTCTCGTTCCGCTGGAATATGCAGATTATGGCTGCCAACGATTACATTGTGATTGCCCCCAATCGCCGCGGATTACCTACCTTTGGACAAGCTTGGAACGATCAGATTTCGGGCGATTATGGCGGACAGAACATAAAGGATTATCTTAGTGCTGTGGACGATATTAAGAAAGAACCCTATGTTGATGCCGATCGTTTGGGTGCTGTTGGTGCAAGTTACGGAGGCTATTCAGTGTTGTACCTTGCCGGATGTCATGAAAAACGATTCAAAGTATTTATCTCCCACTGCGGAATGTTTAACCTCGAAAGCCAGAGTGCAGCTACCGAAGAGGTGTTTTTTACCAATCATGATTTAGGAGGACACTATTGGGATAAACCCAAACCAAAGAGCTTTACTCAATTTTCTCCTCACTTGTATGTTGAAAAATGGGACACTCCGATTATGCTCATCACCGGAGCAAATGACTTCCGCATCCCTTATACCGAGAGCCTTCAGGCTTTTAATGTAGCGCAACTTCGGGGAATTCCCAGCAAATTACTTTTCTTCCCCGATGAGAGTCACTGGGTTCTTAAACCACAAAACAGCATCCTTTGGCAACGCGAATTTTTCGGTTGGCTGGATAAGTGGTTGAAGAAATAAAATTTGAGGATTTGAGGATTTGAAAATTTTAGGATTTGAAAATTTAACCACCTCCTAATTTTTGTTAACTTTGTTTTGCTTAACTAAAACAGAATAAGCCATGAATTTCAGTTTTGTTTTTAATCGATTTAAAAACCTTATTCTCAATCCAAAATCCGAATGGAAAGCCATCGAATTGGAAGCACATACAAAAGACCAACTCATCAAACAATATGCCCTGCCACTAATGCTGATGGTCGCATTTTGTTCAATCATTGGCGATTCCATATTTCAATCAAGACTGACCTTTTCAATTGTTGCAGTTTTATTTAAAGCTATTTTCGTGTTTGGCATTGCCTATGCAGGAATGTACATCTCAGCAATTATCATTACTGAACTTACCACGAGTTTTAGCTCAAAAAAAGATTTGAATTCGTGCTACCGACTTGTTATTTACTCGCTTAGTGCATATTTCGCAGCGTCAGCCATCACCAACCTTTTGCCCTTTTTACGCGAGTTATATATTCTGGGATTATATTCCATCTATCTTTTCTGGCTCGGAACCTCAACCGTTTTACAAACTCCCGAAGATAACAAAGCTGGTTTTGTTGTGGTGTCAAACCTTATTATTCTCGGCGTTTTTGTGATCTTAAACCTTATACTTGGCGCCATATTTACCGGCATTTTTGGAGTAGTACTTTTAATGAAATAAGTATCGTAATAATTTGTTATTTTTGGCGGGATATAGTCCCGTTTTATATATTATTATGGCTGAAGATAAATTCAATGTCAATATAAGGAATAAGAAGGCCTCGCACGATTTCGAGTTTCTTGAGAAATACATTGCCGGCATTCAACTTTCCGGCACCGAAATAAAATCGATTAAAGGCAGCAAAGCTAGCCTGGTAGACCCTTATTGCTATTTTCATCATGGCGAACTATTCGTAAAAG
>JANXXY010000108.1 GCA_025350365.1 Bacteroidales bacterium
TCAGAGCGAAGCGAAGAATCGTATTATTTTAGTCGTCAGTAGTGAATAATAAATGTAATAGCCACGAATGCGCGAATGATTTATTCGAACATCCGTGGCGTATTTTACTTTGCTACTATTGAGGATCACGAATATCAAAAGTAAATGTTTGAAAGTTTCACAAAGAAATAGTATAATGACGCCTTTAAAATAGTTTATAATTTATTCAAAAACCTTGAGATTTGTCATACCTCCATACACCTCAATCTAAAAAGAAAGATATATCTTTATTTTCTTAAAATTATCGCCAAATAAAGTTGAAAATACAACAGAATATTATTGATCCAATGAAAAACGGAAATCTCTCAGATTTCAGTAAGTTATATAGTGATTATTACGTTTTACTTTGCACAATAGCCGACCAATATTTAAAAGACAAATACCTTGCTGAAGAAGTGGTTGGAGAAGTTTTTTTAAATTATTGGGAGAAGTACAACAACATAACAATTTCCACTTCCGTGAAGGCTTATCTTGTTCGTTCGGTTCAAAACCGATGTCTGAATTACCTTGAACATTCTAAAGTGAAAGAAAGGCTAAAGCAAAAGATAGAAACAGAAAGCGCCATGCTGGGTATTGCAGAGTCCAACGACTATCCTTTAGGTTCCCTTTATGAGATGGAACTGACTACTCTGATAAAACAAGCCATGAATTCTCTTCCGGAGCAATGCCGTAAAATTTTTTTACTTAGCCGTGACGAGGAATTGACCTATGAGGAGATTTCCCAACAGTTGAATATTTCGGTAAATACCATCAAAACTCAAATAAAAATTGCCTTGTCGAAGCTTCGCGAAAGATTGAAAGATTATCTTCCAGCACTAATACTTTCATTTGCTGCTTTTATTTAACATCGTACTAAAACGTTGGTGGGAATATTAATTTATTTTGATTTATTTTTTATTTCTCTTCACCCGCAAACCAATCTCACCTGTCTTATAAGTAGATTTTAACATATGAATAATTTTTTAAACGATCAGGATTTTTACGAAGACCTTATCATTCAGTATCTTTCTGAAACTATTAATGAGGAGGATTTGCTGAAATTAAATGCATGGCTTGAACTTAGTTCGAGTCATAAGCGCCTTTTTAAGCAAACCCGCGAAGTATGGCTTTCATCCAAAGTAGTAGCTAACCTTAAAGGTTTTGATCACCGGAAAGGCTATCAGCATTTCCTTTCAAGAACTAAAGAAACGGCATTAGAAAACGTACCGTCATCGGTAAAAACAATGATTTTTTCATTACAAAAGGTTGCCGCAGTTGTACTAATTGCTTTTGGATTAGGCATATTAGTGCACTTCCTTTCGCTGAAACTTTTAAGATCAGATCTGGTCGCTCAGCAGGAAATTATTGTTCCGTTAGGATCAAAATCAAAAATAAAATTGCCCGATGGTACTATGGTTACACTGAATGCCGGTAGCAAGCTTACTTATAAAACCAACTTTGGAAAAGTAAACAGGGAAGTATGGCTCGAAGGCGAGGGATACTTTTCAGTTGCTAAAGATAAAAAAAGAACTTTTATTGTTAAAACAGGCCACCTTGATATTAAAGCTCTTGGAACCGAATTTAATGTTAAAGCTTACCCTAACGAAAAAACTATCCAGACCACTCTTGTGGAAGGTTCCGTTCAAATTGAAAAAACTTCAAGAGACATTTCAGGTGAGAAAAAAGTGAGTTTGATTATTTTAAAACCAAAGCAACGGTATACCTTTTTAATCGACTCCGAAACGGATATCCTTTCCGCAGTTGAAATTAAAGCAACCATTAAAGGTAAGGAGGATCAAAAACCAAAAGTAATTGCGCCAAAAACAGGCATTGTATATAAAAACATCGATCCCATTCCTGATATATCATGGAAAGAGCGGCGATGGGTTATTTCTCAGGAACAACTCGGGGAGCTCGCTATTAAGCTGGAAAGAAGATACGACGTCAACATTAACTTTGCCGAAGAAAATCTGAAATCATTCCGTTTTACCGGAACTTTGCAAGACGAATCAATTGAGCAAGTACTCAAAGTTATTAGCTTATCGTCTGCCATAGTATTTGATATTCAGGGGAAACAGGTGAATTTTCATAATAACAATGAATTTGCTCAAAAATATAAGGGATTGTATAAAACGAATAAACACTGATTCAAAAATTATTACTAACTTAACGGAAAAGCCTATGAGGATAAAAAAAAACTAATAAAAAAACGCAGAATGCGACCAACATCCTGCGTCATGTTTAAAATTAATCAAATGGCAGTATAGTAACACGAGCCATTTAAATGTCTAATCTAAAACAAATACAAAATTATGAAATTTTTTGTAGAAAATTCTATTCCTGATCATTATCCTGGAATAAAAAAAATCTGTACAATTATGAAAATAGCCCTGATTTTTACGCTTTTCTTCGCACTTCAGGTAAATGCTACAATCTACTCGCAAAATTTTAGCCTGAAACTGAATAACGTAACTCTTAAAGATGCTCTAAAGGAAATGGAAACCAAGAGTGATTTTCGTTTTTTTTATAGCGATGACTTGTTGTTTTTGGATAAGAAGGTAACCTTAGAAACTAATAATTCGAAAGTTGACGAAGTATTAAACAATTTGTTAACTGATTCTAAACTTACCTACCGGATATTCGAAAACAAACTCATCATCATTACTCCAAATGAAACATTACAGCAGGTGAAAATATCTGGTGCTGTAACTGACGCCAGCACCGGAGAACCGATGATTGGTGTGAATGTTACACTAGAAGGAACTACCATGGGTGTTGTAACAGGTAGCGATGGAAAATATAGTATAGACGTTCCTAATTCAAGCGCTGTTTTAATATTTTCATATTTAGGTTATTTGACTGAAAAGGTTTCAACAAATGGTCAGTCATCCCTAGATGTAAAGCTTTTACCCGATATCACTAAGCTTGATGAAGTTGTAGTAATTGGATATGGTACGCAAAAGAAGAAGGATGTAACTGGTTCTGTAACTAGTTTATCTGAAGAAAGACTTCTTGACAAACCAGCTCTTAACATTGCTCAAGCCATTAGTGGTAAAGTTGCCGGTGTTAAAATTATTGAGCGTACAGGTGCCCCTGGTGGTAACGCGATGATTCGTGTTCGCGGTACTAACTCAATTAATTCAGGTAACGACCCACTCTTTGTAGTTGATGGTGTTGTTGGTGTTAATAATGCCCTGGGTATATTGAACCCGAACGAAATACAAACCATGGACGTCTTAAAGGATGCCTCAGCAACAGCTATTTATGGGGCTCGCGGATCCAATGGTGTTATTATTATAACCACAAAGCGTGGTATTGCAGGTAAAACAACCGTTGAATATAACGGCTACGTTACAAGAGGCGTGATGACCAGACGTTTTTATGTGCTCGATGCCGAACAAATGATGTATGTAACAAAGCAAGCATTTATGAACGTTAACAAGTTTTCCACCAGTCCAAACTGGGGAACAACTTTTGATGCTTCCATCATACCTGCCGACCGGTTAGCAGGAGCTACAACCTATTCTGAAATGCCTTATCTTTTTGAAAAAACTACCCCAGGTGGTTATTCAATTCCTCTTTTAGGAAAGGATGGAAATTATTACAAACCAAGGTTTAATACCAATTGGGAAAAAGAAATTTTCAGACCTTCTACTTCTACTAACCATCAGATAAACATTCGCGGTGGTAACGAAAAAGCCAAGTTCGGAACGTTCTTCAACTACGCAAACGAAAATGGTTTGTTGATGAATTCGGCCTTTACCCGTTTTTCAGGTAAGGTTAATGGCGATATCACTGTAAATAAATGGTTGGATGTTAGCGCTAACCTTGGTGTAAACCGAAGCAGGGATCGTACAAACGATGTATCGTATTTTAGCGGGGGTATTGCCCGTGCAGCCGTAGAAGCATATTCCATACTACCTATAAAATATCCTAACGATCCTTCTATTTACGGATCATATGCTGGTAAGTGGAGTGGAAACGCCGATTTTCCTGCAGGAGAAACTCCTAAAAATCCCGTTCATATTAGTAATGACGTTGAGACATATGCTGACCGCACCCAAACAACCGGTGACGTAACGCTTAATTTTAAACTCACTGCCGACCTGAGCTTTAAATCAAATCTGGCAGTTGACTTGAACTCTTATAAATATAACAATTATGGAGGAAGAGATATCTCCGACGGTAATCAAGGGAATGCCAACATCAACACCGAGAGCAAATGGTATTGGCAGAATGAAAATTACTTTAATTATAACAAAACCTTTGGTGATCATTCTGTGACAGGGATGGTGGGTTTGTCATGGTCGAGGTTAACATGGGAAAACGAAAACACAGGTAACCAGTACTTTTTTGACGATTTCTACAAATTCCACAATATTGGAACCGGTACAGCCACGCGGCCACAGGTTTCCAGTTGGGATGGACAGAACTCATTAAATTCATACTTTGCCCGTGGTTCTTATGCTTATAAAGGCAAATATTTATTTACTGCTACCGGACGTTATGATGGTTCATCAAAATTCGGATCAAACTCCAAATATGGATTCTTCCCATCGGCATCAGCAGCATGGAGGATTTCAGAAGAGAACTTTTTAAGAGACAATTCAGTTATTTCAAATCTGAAAGTACGGGCAAGTGCTGGTCAAACAGGTAACCAGGAAATTGGATCGTATGTAACCCAAACCTTTTTGGGAACTGAAAACGTTATCATGGGCGGCATTGTTACGCCGGGCCTATTCACAAATTCGGTGGGTAACAACGACCTTAAATGGGAGAAAACCACTCAGTATGACGCTGGTGTGGACCTCGGTTTATTTAAAGGCCGTTTGATGATAAATTTAGATTATTACCATAAGTTAACTGAAGACATGCTTCTTATCGTGCCATTGCCAAGATCTACAACAACCGGTGAGGTTAGAAAAAACTACGGTAGTGTTGAGAACAAAGGCTTTGAAGTAACAATTGGTACACATAACGTAAAAAGTACTAATTTTAACTGGTACACTGATATAGCCTTCAGTGCTAACAAAAATAAGATTGTTAAACTTGGTCCTACAGGTGCAGATATTCTTCGTAATTATTGGGTTGGTGGAGCAAACACCATATTAAGAGAAGGTGAATCCGTAGCATCATTTTTTGGACTTACCCGTTTGGGTACATACAGTACTGAGGAAGCCAGTTTGGCAGCCCGCTATGGTTTCGTGCCAGGCGATGTGAAATACGAAGATAAAAACGGTGATGGTGTCATCAGCTTTGTTTCTGACGGTGGCGTACTGGGTAGTGCATTCCCAATATGGGATATGAGTGTCAATAACAACGTGGTGTTCAAAAACTTTGACTTTAGTGTGGATATTCGATTCTCATACGGAGCTAAAAAAGAGAACAGAACAAACCACTCATCAGAAGACCGGCAGGCTATGGCAAATGGTAAAAACTCAATTCTGAATGCATGGCGTCCTGATCACCAGAATACAATGATCGGACAAGTTCGCCCTGGTAACGGTGGTGCATATTACCAAACCTATCCTGATACACACTGGATTGAAGATGCTTCCTACATCAGAGGCGATGGTATGACTTTAGGCTATACTCTCCCGAAAACATTTCTTAACAAAATAGGAATGAGTAAAGTGAGAATTTACGCTACTGCTAAAAACTTCTTTGTTATCACCAAATATACTGGATATGATCCTGAAGGCAGTGACAGTGATAATATGGATGGTTTAACTCCGGGTATGGATTTCTTCATGTATCCAAGACCTACGACGTACACATGTGGCCTAAATATTGTTTTCTAATTTTTTAAAATAGTAAAAAAATGAAATATATATTCTATATAGCACTTGCATTGAGTCTTACGCTTGGTTCGTGTAAGAAATTTTTGGAAGAAACACCAACGGAAAGACTAACATCTGATGCACAGGTAACGAGTGCTGCAGGTGGATTAGCCCTTGCCTCTGGACCATACAGATCGTTAAACCTATGGTGTACCGGTGGTGACCAATGGGGCAAAAATTTGGCAGCTTCACTTGAATATGCTACAGGTAAAGCTTATTCACAATATCAGGGCTCAATACTCTGGGTTTATGAAAGTAACTCTCTTTCCGGAGACTATGATTATTTTATTAATCAATGGAATAACTGGTATCAAGGTGTTAGGGATTGTAACCTTTCCATAAGTATGTTACCTAACGTAACTGGTTTATCAGCCGAACAGAAATCACAATATCTTGGAGAAGTACGCACTCTTCGTGCATTTTATTATTTCTGTTTGGTACGTTATTATGGTGATGTTCCTTTTAACACCACTGTTTTGACTGATATTTCACAGGCTTCACGCCCACGTTTATCATTAAAAACCATTTATGACAAGATTATTGTTCCCGATTTGGAATTTGCTGTAAATGAAAGCACTCTGGCTGATGTTCAATCATCAGATGGTCGCATCACAAAACTTTCGGCTCGTACAATCCTTTCTGACGTTTATCTTACCATGGCCGGATATCCATATCAGGAAGTAAATTCAGTTGCCGATAGCACAAAAAAATGGTGTGTTGATGGATTATGGACAATGACCGATTACCCTGTGAATACCAGCAGCTCAAAGGAGTTATTGCAAAAAGCAAAAACTCAGCTTGATTTCTTATATGGCAAGTTTAGTTTAGGGAAATATGCAGATATGCGTAACCCTGCTATGAACAACAAGGGAGAAGCCATATTTCAGGCACAGTACCTTGCCGGTACCAGACAAAATGATATTGTACAGGTTAGTCTTCCGTTAGCAAGCCAAATTTCATTTAATGATGAAAATGGCACCTTCATACCAAGCCAGGCATATCACGATTCATATGCTCCTGCCGATTTGAGGGTTCAAGAGCGTCAATATTTCTTCACCAGCGACACAAAATCGAAAAAATATGATGTTAA
>JANXXY010000113.1 GCA_025350365.1 Bacteroidales bacterium
ATTTTACCGTCGTAAACATACACCTTTATATCGCGGGCATAGGAACCTGTAAGAGGGCCTTCTTCCATTTTCTCCATAATCCCCTTTAGAATTGCCGGAAGAAAACGGGCATCGATACTTCCTCCTACAATACAATTATAGAAAACCAACTTTCCTCCCCATGGCATAAGTTGTTCGTCCCTATCCCTAAGGTTGAGCTTTATTTCTTTACCGTTAATTTTAAAAACTGTAGGTTCGGGGGCGCCCTCAATGTATGGTTCAATTATCATATGTACTTCACCAAACTGTCCGGCTCCGCCCGATTGTTTTTTATGGCGGTAGTCAGCCAGAGCAGTTTTAGTTATGGTTTCTCTGTACTGAATTTTAGGTGTAATGAATTCAGTTGGAATTTTATATATATGGTCGAGATGCCATTTTACAATATTTAAATGATATTCGCCCTGACCATGAATTAACGTTTGTTTTAGTTCTTTGGAATATTCAACGATGATGGTTGGATCTTCCAGGGATATCCGTTGAAGAGCTTCACCAAGTTTTTCTTCATCAGTTTCATTAATAGCTTTAATAGCGGTTCTGAATTTTGGATTGGGGAAAGGGATTTTGTTGAACTTTATTTGTGACCCGGGAACGGTGAGGGTGTGGTTGCTTTTTGTGCCTTTTATTTTCACTGTTGCGCCAATATCCCCGGCAGTAATTTTAGGTATTTTCACACGATTTTTTCCGGCAACTGCAAATAATTGAGAAACACGTTCTTTTGCCTGAGTAGAAGCATTAACAATATCCATGCCTTCAGTAAATTCGCCGGACATTACTTTGAAATAGTTGATTTCGCCAATGTGTTGTTCCACTGACGATTTGAAAATAAATGCCGAAGGAGACGCTTTGACTTCACATTTAACTAATGTTCCGTTACTATCGATTGGGGCTGGCATATCTGCCGGACCAGGCAATACCCGTGACAAAAATTCCATCATACGGGCAACGCCATAGTTTTTTTTTGCGGAGATACAAACAACCGGCACTATTCCCGAGTTTATCAAACCCATGGTAATACCTTTTCGCATTTCGTCTTCTGTTAGAGATCCTTTTTCGAAGAAAATCTCCATCAGTTTTTCGTCGTTTTCGGCAGCTTTTTCGATTAATTCAGCCCGCAATTCGTCCGCTTTTTCTTTTTGATTTGCAGGAATCTCAGTAATTTCAACTTTACCTCCTTCCATATATTGATATTGTTTCATTAACAAGACATCTATAAAGGTATTAAATCCGGTGCCTTCATTAACAGGGTATTGTATAATAACGATATTTTTGCTGATTCGTTCTTTAGCGCGTTCAATGCTGCTATCAAAATTTGCTTTGTCATGGTCGAGCTGGTTAATTGCCAGAACCATTCCTTTTTTTGCATTTTCGACGTGCCGGTTTTGAATTTCAGTTCCTACTTCAATCCCATTCTGTGCATTAATTACCATTATGGCAGTGTCCGTAACAGTAAGGGCTGCCACTACGCCATTGCAAAAATCGTCGGCTCCGGGGCAATCAATAAAATTTAATTTTTTATCATTGAATTCGGCGTAAAGCACTGTTGGAAAAACCGAACTTCTGTTTTCGTGCTCGATATCGGAATAATCGGACACCGTATTTTTATTCTCTACTTCCCCTCGCCGTTCAATAACTTTTCCTTCAAAAAGCATAGCCTCGGCGAGGGTTGTTTTCCCGGAACCTGAGTTTCCCAGCAGCGCAAAATTCTTAATTTGTTCTGTAGTGTAAGGTTTCATAAACAGTAAATATTAAATTAAGTAATAATAATATGAATGTTAGTTATTTGTTAAGTAGATGACCAAAAGTAGTGATTTTTTTAAAAGATGCAAGAGATTTAGGTGGTTTGGAAGGTGTTACTTTTATTGAGTTCTAATAGCTGTAAATCAGATGTTTGCAATATGTTTCGCCTCTGAAGTGTTTAGGTTTACTTATTTATAACTATTATATATAAGTAAAATTGAGATTGAATATGAACCATGCTGTCAACGAACAATCAAAGCTGCATAACAATAAGTCTGAAAGCATAAGAGAAAAGGGGTGAAAAATGTTTTAGAGTCATTTTTATTGTATTAACTTTGTGACCTTTTCTCGAAAACATAAGGGGAGTCAAATTTGAAAAGGTTTCTCAAATCTAGTTAGAAAGAAAATCAAATGTTTTTCGCAAAATAAATGTTGTTTTTTAAAAAATAAAAAATACCTTTGCGAACCAATTTTTAAAAGAGTTTAAAATTAAACAGATATCGTCTTTATGCCTACAATTCAACAGTTAGTAAGGAAAGGAAGAACCAAACTTAACGAAAAGAGCAAGGCTCCGGCATTGGATTCCTGTCCTCAAAGGCGCGGGGTATGTGTGCGTGTTTACACCACTACTCCTAAGAAACCAAACTCGGCCATGCGTAAAGTGGCAAGGGTACGTCTTACAAACGGAAAGGAAGTAAATGCCTATATCCCTGGTGAAGGGCACAATCTTCAGGAACACTCCATTGTTTTAATTCGTGGAGGTAGGGTAAAAGACCTTCCAGGGGTTCGTTACCATCTTATTCGCGGTGCACTTGACACATCTGGTGTTGATGGTCGTAAACAAGGTCGTTCGAAATACGGCGCTAAGCGTCCTAAAGCAGGTGCTGTAGCAGCAAAGGGAGCACCAGCAAAAGGTAAAAAATAATACATATAATAGGGTAAGAAGCCATGCGTAAAGCAAAGCCAAAAAAGAGAATTATATTACCGGATCCGAAATTCAGCGATGTCCAGGTAACAAGGTTTGTGAACAACCTAATGTACAGCGGTAAAAAAAGTGTTTCATACAACGTTTTTTACGATGCTATGGAAATAGTTCA
>JANXXY010000144.1 GCA_025350365.1 Bacteroidales bacterium
GTATTATTATCAGGGGGAGGATTACTTTTTATTCAGCTCCGAATTGCGGACGCTTCTCGCCACTAATCTTATACCGCGAAAATTAAGTAAAACCTCGCTGGTAGATTATCTTCGCTATCAGACAGTACAAGCACCCAACACCATTATCGAGGGCGTTTCGATGTTATTGCCTGGATGTTATATATCAATAAAACATGACGAAACACGATCAGAACCAATTAGTGTAAGCCATCATTCTTATTGGAAACCGGGCTCAGCGAGAGGATCATCATCACCTGAAGGGAAATCAAAAAGAAGTATTTGCGAAGATATTTTTAGCTTACTATCCAAATCAGTGGAACGCCAACTGGTGTCGGATGTGCCATTCGGAGCTTTTCTTTCGGGAGGCATCGACTCGAGCGCTATTGTAGGTTTAATGAGCCAAGTGATGACACAGCCTGTGAATACGTTTTCAGTTACTTTCGAAGATAAAAATTATACTGAAGAGATTTATTCGCGTGAAATAGCAAGGCGTTTTCGGACCCGTCATCAGGAAATTTTTCTGAAACCATCAGAATTATTGGCCATGCTTCCCGAAGCCCTTGCTTCCATGGATCATCCCAGTGGTGATGGATTGAATACCTGGGTGATATCGAAGGTGACTAAAAACGCCGGTATCGACATGGCTTTGAGTGGATTGGGTGGAGATGAGCTATTCGCAGGTTATGACTTATTTAAACGTCTTTATTATCTTAACAAATTCAGGATGTTAGGCGATGTGCCCTTATCAGTCCGCATTATACCTGCTCTTCTGCTGAATATGATAACACCTTCAGTGGCTACATTTAAAATACACGAATTACTGCGACTCGAAAATTGGCATCTGGAGAACACTCATCCTATCATGCGGCGATTATTTTCTGAAACGAAAATCGCCGAATTGGTGAGGGAAAGCTATGGAAATGAAAACAAAATTGGTAGCATCATCCAAGGGTTATCGGCCAGAGGCATTCCCTTTCTTTCGCAGGTGAGTATCGCCGAGCTTGGAGGCTATATGCAGAACATCTTGCTTCGCGACACCGACCAGATGAGCATGAGCCATGCACTGGAAGTTCGCGTTCCATTTTTGGATTATGAATTGGTTGAATATGTTTTACAGGTTAACGATGAGGTTAAATTTCCTCATTCGCCAAAACAATTACTGGTAGAATCACTTAATGGCCTTCTTCCAAAGGAAATATCCCACCGGAAGAAGATGGGGTTTGTATTTCCGTGGGATACATGGATGCGAAATGATTTAAAAAGTTATTGCGAATCGAACCTGTTCAGTCTGTCACAATTTCAAATATTTGATATGAACGGCATACGGAGATTATGGTCTGATTTTCAGAGAGGAAATCAGTTGGTGACATGGTCGAGGATATGGCCTTTGGTTACTCTGGCAAATTGGTTGAAAGAGAATAAGATTGAAAATTGAGGGTGAGAAATATTTTTTAATGGAACAATTTTGATTTCCCGTAAACGTATTTTAATATTTATCGACTGGTTTGTGCCTGGTTACAAAGCCGGTGGTCCCATAAGTTCGAATGCTAACCTGATCGATCACCTATCAGAGGAGTTTGAGTTTTATGTAATCACCCGGGATACCGATTACATGGAGTCAGTTCCTTATACACACATCGTTACTAACGAATGGAACACCATGAATAATGGAGCCAGGGTGTATTACGTGTCAGCCGATCGCCTTTCGTTCCGCACATTAATACGGATTGCCCGGCAAGTGCCTTTTGATGCTATATTTGTGAATGGTATTTATTCATTGTATTTCTCTTTGTTTCCGGTGATCTGGTTTGGGAGGATTAGAAGTAATAAGGTTGTGGTATCTGCCCGCGGAATGTTGTCAGATCACACTTTTTCGGCGAAAAGACTCAAGAAAAAAATATTTTATTTCGTTGCCCGGATTATGAACCTTTATCGGGGCGTGATTATCCATGCCACCAATGCCGAAGAAGAACGACAGATCCGCAAGAATCTTGGGTTTCGGGGAACCATCCGTATAGCCCCAAACTTACCTCTCTGCAATAAAAATTTATCATTTACAACACTTATCAAAACCAATGGGGAGCTGCGATTGGTTTCGATTGCCCGCATATCGCCCGAAAAAAACACATTATATGCATTGGAGATACTTGAGCAATTTGTTCGGTACACATCAAAAATTACAGAAAAGGAAAAATATTCAATCATTTTCGATTTATACGGTTCGGTGTATCAGGACGATTACGGAGCACAATGTAGGGCTTTAGCACAACGGTTGCCTGCGAATATAAAGGTGAATTTTTGCGGTTCGATAGAGAAAGACAGTGTGTCCGCTATGCTGCAAAAATATCATTTTCTTTTGATGCCTTCGCAAGGAGAAAATTACGGTCATTCAATAGTTGAGAGCTTTATAGCCGGTCGGCCTGTGATTATAAGTGATCGTACACCTTGGAGGAATCTGAATTCAATTTGTTCAAATCAAAAATCGCAAACTGCAAATCAAAAATCCCTTGGTGTTGGCTGGGACATTCCACTTGATGAACCCGAACGTTTTGTAAAAGTAATTGAATATTGCATGGGCATGGGGCAGGAGGAATATGATACTTTGTCCGAAGAGGCTTATCAGTTTGGCCGACAAATTAGTACTGACATTGACGTGTTGGAAGTTAACCGAAGGCTTTTCGACTAATTTAGAATGAATATAATTAGAATTGTAATTTTAACCACACTAAGGTTGTCACCAAGTGCTACTAAGTATAATAGTACTGATTTTAAATACTTTGTGAACCTTTGCGATGTACTTTGAGTTACCTTCGTGTTAAAAAAAATTTCACATATGCTTGTATATCAACCTAATGTTGTCGAGTTAAGCCTGAAAGGCTTTAATTTGAATAACCTCCGGTGAAACCGGAGGAGAAAATAGTCGGCAGCAATAGAACCCTGAAGGGGTTCAATCTTTTCGTTTGTAAGTTGTTTGTGAAAAATTGCGTAGGTTAAACACTTTGGTATTTCAATATAAAATATTCCTCAAAATAGTAAAAAATAAACAAGAACAGTATTATTATGTTTCAGAAACATTATGTTTGTAAAACATAATATTATGATATGAAATTTTTCAATCGAGAAAAAGAAATATCCCGGATAAGTAAAGCATTGCAAAGCGATGTTGCTAAACTTATTGTTTTATATGGACGACGCCGATGTGGCAAATCTACACTAATTAAGAACGTTATTAGTTCTAAGGATGTTTATTTTATGGCGCAGCAGACAGATGAATCAATTCAAAGATTTCAATTGGCTGACTCCATAGCCGATAAAATTGCAGGGTTTAATAGTGTTGCCTACCCCAGTTGGGAATCGTTATTTGTTAATCTCAATAATATTGTAAATGAAACGATTACCATATGCATCGACGAATTTCCCTATCTTGTAAAAAGCGCTCCCGGTTTACCCAGTGTAATTCAGAATATTATAGACAATACTCCCGGTCGTAAATATCATCTTATTCTATGCGGATCGTCGCAGCAAATGATGAAAGGACTTCTATTGAATAGCTCGGCTCCATTATATGGCAGGGCGAATGAAGTATTGAAAATAACACCTCTTGAGGCAGGGTGGATAGAAGAAGCTTTGCTATGTAATGCAGTTCAAGCAGTTGCAGAGTATTCGGTTTGGGGAGGTGTTCCTCGCTATTGGGAACTTCGAAAGGAAGAAACGACTTTTGCTTTGGCAGTTAAAAATATAATTTTAGATAAATACGGTATTTTGCATGAGGAACCCATACGATTATTTCTCGATGACATGCGGGAGTCTACGCAGGCTTATTCAATACTTTCAGTTGTAGGTAATGGTTCCAATCGCTTATCAGAAATTGCCTCGCGCTTGAATAAATCAGCTAATGAGTTATCGCGCCCTATCGAAAACCTTATTCAACTTGGTTATTTAAAGCGTGAGGTGCCTTTTGGCGAACAACTTAAGAACAGTAAAAGAGGATTATACCGTATTGCCGACCCTTTTATGAATTTTTATTTTACATATGTATCTGCCAATCTTTCGAGGCTTGAGCTAAATCTTACAGAACAGGTTTTTAACACTTTTGAATCTAAAGCATCTCTTTTTATATCATCCGAATGGGAAAACCTTTGCCGACGTTGTGTTCCTATGCAACCAATAAACAAAATAAATTTTGATATTGCTTACAGGTGGTGGGGTTCAAATACCAATAGAGAGCCAATGGAAATTGATGTAGTAGCCGAATCAACAGACAAAAATTTTTTGTTGGTGGGCGAATGTAAATGGTCGAAAATTGCCGATACCAGTAAATTACTTGAAGATTTAACACAAAAAGCCAGGTTATTGCCTTTTGCTCAAAATAAAACAATTATTCCTGTTATTTTTATAAAAGAGACCGGATTCCATGATGGAAATGGAACAGTTTTATTGCCATCGGATGTTTTAAAACGGCTGAAGGTATGAATTCAATAATAAATTACTCCTCACACTCTTTGAATTGGGTGCACGACAAAATTACCGTTTCAGATTTCATTGAAAATAGCCGCATAGAGACGACCTGTTTGCAGAGTTGATGCAAATGCCGCTTTTTAAGCTCCTCTATGAGCGACCTGTTTATCAGTAGATTTTATAAATGACATTTTTATTCATTCTCAAGAAAATAATTACTTTTACTCATCTGAAACAATAAGCAGTTAGAAATATTCGATGTGTGAAAGATATTTATTCGAGAGGTATGATTAACAGCTCGCTCCTACGGAGCTCTGTTGGAGAC
>JANXXY010000445.1 GCA_025350365.1 Bacteroidales bacterium
GCAAATACCTTGGAAACTATAATTATGAGTTTGAAACTTCTGCAGAATTAACTATTCCTCGTTTTTTGATGATGAGAGCGTCAAAATTTTCACAACAATATATTCCGCATACGCATTTTAAAATCGATGCGAGATATATCAATCAGATGCAATTTTACCGGATGTCATTCTTCAGATTTAATTACGGTTATCAATGGAGTGAGAGTGATAGCAAACATCATGAATTAAATCCGGCAGATATTTCATTTCAGCATCTGCTAAAGAGTACGATCCTTTTTGATACATTACTTTCAAAAAATCCATTGTTGAAACAAAGTTATGCTGACCAGTTTATGGTAGGCGGAAGCTATTTTTATAGATATGCCTTACCTGAAAGCAATCCGAAGCGCTTTAAAACTGCTTTTACAGGATCGCTTGAAATTTCGGGTAATTTGTTGTACAGCGCTAATTTGCTATTGGGTAACCGAAGAACTGAAGGCATACCTCTAAAACTTTTTGGAGCTGTATTTTCTCAATTCATTAAAACCACCATTGATTACCGCATGTATTATAAAACGTCAAACAGTAATACCTTTGTATCCAGGATGCTGATTGGGGTTGGTTTCCCATTGGGGAATTCATCGGTATTACCTGATATAAAACAATATTACGCCGGAGGCGCAAATAGTATACGTGCTTTTCCAATCCGGTCATTAGGTCCAGGCGGTTATGGTCAGGATAACATTATTCCGGGATATTTAAATAGAACCGGAGATGTGAGGCTGGAAGCAAATATTGAAAACCGTTATCGGTTTGCAAAACGTTTTGAACTTGCGCTGTTTCTTGATGCAGGCAATATATGGCTAGTGGAGGATGATCCACTTCGGCCATTGTCTCAATTTAATATTAATCATTTTTATCGTCAGCTTGCAGTGGGCTGGGGATATGGTTTACGTTACCTGAACGACCTTTTCGTAATCCGCCTCGATGTGGGTAACCCTTTATACTCGCCAATTTCTTTTAGCAGAAAACCGCTATTTAATCTGGCTGTTGGTTATCCGTTTTAGAAGTTGAAATAAATATATGCAATAATTGCGCAATGTTAAGTGCAGCGTACCCTAATATTTAACCGAATAAAGTTTTGTAATCCGGGTTTAAATAATCCGGTGCGCAGCACCTTCTTTCTGTTTTATGCATATTGCTACAAATATTAAGGTGCGCTGCACCTGGTTAGGGTGTACGACAAAATTCCCCTTTTAGAAATGTATAATAATTTTAATTTATTATATTGAAGGTTACCGCAACGACCGTAAGTTTTATAACAAAGAAGAATTTGTCATTAGAAATAAGAGCTCCTTTAGGAGCTCAATGTTTGTAGAAAACATGATATTGCCTCCAACAGAGCTCCGTAGGAGCGAGCTGTTATAATACCACTCGAACAATCTACTGATAAACAGGTCGCTCCTAGAGGAGCTTAATACGCTGCATTTGAATCAACTCTACAAACAGGTCGCCGTTATGCGGCTATTATCAATGAATCTGAAACGGAATTTTGTCGAACACCCTATAAAACACTAGTGAATACAAACAAAAAACTATTGCAGATGCCTAAAACCCAATTACACACCGCCACCACCCAATTACATGCACCTAAGAGTCAATTACACGCTCCTAAGAACTCATTACAGACACCCAAGAACTCATTACACGCACCTAAGAACCAATTACACGCTCCTAAGACCTCATTACAGACACCTAAGAATTCATTACATGCATCTAAGAACCAATTACACGCACCCAAAACCTAATTACATGCACCCAAGAGCCAATTACACGCGTACATGACCTCGTTACAGACACCTAAGAACTAATTACAAGCGGGGTGCACGACAAAATTCCCTTTTATAGCTTATATTTGTCAAACCCAACCCCTAAAGGGAAAACACTAGAATTCAGAAAAATGCAAAAGTTCCCTTCAGGGGATTTAGGGGTAAAACGACTTAATTACCTGATTTGAACAAACCGATGCCAAAAAACAAAAAAGGTGTGAATCTTATAAATTTGTTAAGGAATTGTGTAACATTTTAACAATGAAACAGCTTACTTTTACACGGAGATATCACAAAAAGTCTGCTTATTGAACATAACTAGTTATAATTTTTTTAATTTTCCTTATACTTTGAAATCTTCTATAAAGAAAACTAACCTTAAAAACGAAAGTTCAAAATTGTCGGACATATCTGCTGTTGTCACCGAAAATAGCAAAGTTTCTGAAAATCATTACTTGCTACGATTACAGGAAGTGGAAGAATTAAATGTTCAATTGAAAGACACTCTTAATCAACGTAATAAAAAATTAAATGAAATTGTTGCAACAAACACTAAATTTATTTCTATCATAGCTCATGATTTAAGAACCCCATTCGTCTCAATTCTAGGTGTACTTGAAATATTAAGAGAAAGCTTAAATGACTACAGTATCATTGAAATCGAAAAGTATATTGATATGGTTTCTAATTCTGCAAATAGATCATTAAACTTACTTGATAACCTTTTGGCTTGGACTATTTCTCAAAATAAAGAGAAAAGCTTCAATCCGGTTAAAATTAATTTATTTGAATTATTAGTGGATGAGATCGATAATATGGATACATCAGCCAAACAAAAACAAATTTTTTTAAATCATTCCATCGCACCAAATGTGCAGGTAACTGCGGACTTACAGATGGTTAAAACAATACTTAGAAATTTAATTAGCAATGCAATAAAATTCACCAACAGCGGCGGTGAAATTAATATAAGTGCAAGGGAAAGCAATGAATTTATTGAAATAGAAGTGAAGGATAATGGTATTGGAATTTCACATGAAAATCAGAAAACTCTTTTTAATTTTGACGTTTATCATACATCAATAGGTACCAAAAGCGAACTTGGCACTGGGTTAGGTTTACTAATTTGCAAAGAATTTATTCAATTGCATGGCGGAAATATACGGGTAGAAAGCGAACTTGGTAAAGGATGTGAATTTAAATTTACATTGCCAAACTAAATATGAAGTGAAAAATCCCTCTTTTTAAAAACGAATGGAAATTACCCTCGGGCTAAAGTATAAAACATAGCAACGGCAGACGCCAGCATAACCAGAAATGTAATCCAAACTACGGTATTAGACAACCATCCACTGCGAAAATCACCCATAATTTTGGGATTACGGGCGATTCTGGCAATCAATTGTAGTGCATTTTATAATTTAGCTACGTGAAAAACACATGCAATCAAAATAGGCAAATATTGCTTTGTGAAGTATTGCCAAACTAAAAATTGACTAACATTTAAGGTTATGAGCGCTAAAAAAGACTTTCCTATTGTTTGCGTGGGTGGATCCGCTGGTGGTCTCGACGCATATATCCGGTTATTGACGAATCTGCCGGCCGATATGGGCGTTGCTATAGTTATAGTTAATCATTTGAGAACTGTGGCCACCCATCTGCACGAGATTCTCCCGAATTATACAAAGATGCCGGTTGAACTGATTACAGAAAGACTGGATATCCAACCCAACCATGTTTTTATAATCCCTGAACAGCGCGATTTGCATGTTCTAAAGGAAGAGTTCCGCTTAAAGCCAATATCAAAACCTAGGGGATGGCCCGACGTAATAACGGTTTTTCTTCGTTCCCTTACGGAACACTGGGACGGTAAACTTATCGCTGTGATTGTATCCGGCTATGATGGCGATGGGGCAGAAGCATTGTGCGGCATAAAAGACGTGGGAGGCATAACCATCGCCCAAAAGCCTGATACCGCCTTGCAACCGGGAATGCCGATGAGAGCAATAGAAACCGGATGCATCGATTTTATTCTTTCACCTGAGAATATCGCCCAAGAAATTATGAGAATAGCCCAGCAGATGGAACCGAAACATTAACACGGGATTTTCTAAACTGCTTAATTTTCATTCAAATCAAATCGTAAAGCAAAAAATTGCAAGCATAAGTTTTTTAATGTGCACCAATTTTCGAGGCTAAGAAATCTAGGTAATCGCTGGAATGCGTATTCATAACACGTTACAAACACTGAGTTTTAAGACTTTTGGTGGTATCGTGCTTTTTTATGCAAATTTAGCACTTTGTATTTGTTGAAGTGAAATATCTATGTATCTTGGATTTGAAAACATACTCCTTTTTCTATCACTCCAATTCTCTAACTGTTCAATTATTACCTCTTTTTCAAAGGTGTTCTTATTTTTTGCAATAAAATCAATTGATGATAATAGCTCAAGTGCAAAATCCGAATAAAAACCAGTTAAAAAATCAATAGTTTTTTGAGCAATATTGTATAATTCTGAATTATTTTCAACATGTTTTTTAACTGTGTCGTAACCGTCTGATACCAAAGTTAGTGGTTCAAATGGCTTTTTATTCATATCGCTATATCCCATTATATAGCTACCATTCAAAACATTTAATACAAATCTAACTTTACCCGAATAAGGGCCATAAAAGTTTGGACTAAATTCAAGATTAAAATATTTTTTTGCACCAAATCTTTGAAGGAAATAACACACTTTTTCGCTAGAGAATTCTGAAACATATTCCCCATTTTTTACCAAATCAAATAATAAATAGAGTAATAATGCCCTTGCATCAGTTAATTTTACCCTTTCCTTTTTTAACTGTTCTTTTATGTGTTGAGTTGGTTCATAAACAATTATCTCTATCTCAAGATTGCTTAATTTTTGTTCGATGATTTTTTTTACCTTTTCCCACTCTAATCCTCCATTACCAGCACCTAACGGAGGTATCGCAATACTTTGTATTTTATATTCTTTTACAATTTGAATGAGGTCATCTAAACCTGCATCAATAAAACTATATTCTGATGGCTTCCTCCAATCTTTTTTTGTAGGAAAATTAATAATGTATTTTTCTCCTGATTTAAGATTTGAATCTTTAACTACAAATAACTTACCTACTACAACTTCATTTCTTTTACAAGCGTCAATATATGCTTTGTAATTATTCTGATATGCATTTTTAAATTGCAGAGCAATTCCCTTCCCCATTACACCAACAGTATTTACAGTGTTGATTAAAGCATCTGCTTTACTATTTAAAATATCACCAGTTATATATTTTATCATAAACTTAATTTTTAAAAATAAGCTTGTGGAATAACCTTAATTTTATCTTCAGGTACTCCTAATGAAATTAATTTGTCTTTAGCTTTTTCATTATAACATCCAAACCCAATTATTAGTTCTGGCGATAAATCGGCAGAAACTAAAAATTCAGCTTGTTTTTTCCTTTTAATGTTTAAATTGTCAGCGCCTCCCCAATATGACGATTTAATGGCATCCCAGTCAATAATATCGAAGAGCTCATTGATTTTTGCCCTGTCATAAAATAAGGTAAACATATCTTGCATGTCCATCTGTGAAGTAAAAATCAATATTTGAAGAAATTAATTTGCTCATGGAACAACCTAAATAAATAATATCGATAGGAGAAGTAGCTCTCTCTACAAAATTACCTCCATGTTGAGCCACATAAAGCATTGGCATTTTAACTCCAAAATAAAAAGGGATAAAATCTCCCAATTGGATTGAAGTTAAGCTAATTGCTGAACCAAATCCACCATTTTCAACACTTACAAATTTTTTACTTCTATTAACTATCAGGCTTAAATCTCCAATGTTTTTATAATCAGGATTTTTATTTGGAGAATCTTTATGTGTAATCCCATGTTGAAGAATATGTGGAATATTATCTATATGAGTAATTCTGTATAATATAACTTTATTTATTCCACAATACATCAGTTCCAATTATTTTTCAAATATATATCAATTAAAAATCAATTAAAAATAAGAGGAAACCATTGATTCTCATTGTCACCTCAAAATCAACTGGAAATAATTGTGTTTAATCCTGATTGTTTTTCGAAAAAATAAGGTAAGGAACATATAATTAAGAATATCATTTTAAAAGTTATTTCACTTCTATGTGATTTTTTTCACCTACCTGCGAATAATAGGGATATGAATTATTTTACTTAACACTTCCGCCCAATTATCACCAAGGGTGCATTAATCGAAAGGGATGCTTTTTTATCGCTGATCGCTAAACTTATTGCAAATAACTCTGAATACCACGGTTTTTAAGACTTCCATCCTAGGTAAATTATCCCTTCCAATATCCTGAAAAAAAAGTTATTAACAATATTGTAAAAAGTGGTAAAAAGTGGAGCGAAGTGGTAAAAAATGTATATTTTTACATCGTTTTGTAAGTAATTAGTAATGACAATATTTATAGGAGATTACACCTGCAAGGTAGACGCCAAAGGTCGCGTAATGTTGCCATCTGCATTCAAAAGGCAGATGCCGGCGGCTGCACAGGACAAATTTGTCGTTAAAAAAGATATTTACGAAAAATGCCTTGTTCTTTATCCAATGGATGAATGGGAACGTCAAAATCAACTAATTCAACAGAATATAAATCCTTATAATAAAGAGCATAGTAAATTTTTACGCGAATATTATAAGGATACCGCCGAAGTAGAACTGGATAGTAATAATCGCTTTCTTATTCCCGCAAGGCTTTTAAATCTGGCAAATGTCGACAAAGAACAGGAAGTAATTTTGGCTGGTCAACTTGGTAAAATTGAAATTTGGTCGAAAGACCTTTATGATAAAGCAAGCGAAGAAGTTGGAGACTTTGGCGAATTAGCAAATAAAATTTTGGGAGGTAAAATAAATAAACCAAACGAATGACAGCTTACCATACACCGGTGTTATTGCACGAAAGCATTGAGGGTTTGAATATCCAACCCAACGGTGTGTATGTAGATGTTACTTTTGGAGGCGGTGGTCATGCAAGCGAGATATTAAAACACCTCGAAAATGGCAGACTCATTGCCTTTGATCAGGATTTTGATGCCTCGGAAAATCAAATTGATGATAGCCGGTTATTGTTTTGCAGAGGAAATTTCCGATTTCTAAAAAATTTCCTTAAATTTAATAGCATTCTCAAAATTGACGGATTACTTGCTGATCTTGGAGTTTCGTCACACCATTTCGATACTGTTGAAAGAGGTTTTACTTTTCAGGGCGATTCACCTCTGGATATGCGTATGAACCAATCGGCAAAACTCACAGCCAGTGATGTATTAAATCAATATTCGCAAGATATGCTTCGAAGTATTTTTCGTGAATACGGTGAGGTTGATAATGCAGGTAGGTTGGCCTCTATTATTGTTTCCGTTCGGTCACAAACTGATTTCAAAACCAGCAGCGGCTTTGTTGATGCCATTAGACCTTGCATACCAAGAGGTTTGGAGAACAAGTATCTGGCGAAAGTTTATCAGGCATTACGGATTGAAGTAAACCGCGAATTGGAGTCTCTCAAACTGATGTTGAATCAATGCATTGAGGTAATGAATCCGGGTAGCCGATTGGTGGTGATTACATATCATTCATTAGAAGACCG
>JANXXY010000145.1 GCA_025350365.1 Bacteroidales bacterium
TCGTTATCCACACCAAGGGCTAACGAAGCCGTGAAAGAATTATGCGCATTTTTAAACCAAACTGAAACCCATTTTCCTTTCACAAATTTACAACTCATTTTTGAAACGGTCGCAGTTTAAATTACGTGAGTATTGGATGTCCGGATATATTAACTATCCTGAAATGTTACGATTTTATCTTTGATGCCATCGTCGCAGTTAGTAGTCCAAGAAACGAAATAAGCGCAAATGACCATCGAAGGCTCGATGCCTGAGCAATGAACCCAATAATTGGCGGACCAATAAGAAATCCCAGAAAACCTATCGATGAAGTTGTTGCAATTGCCAAACTGGGATGCATTGTTTTTGATTTTCCGGCAAGACTATAACATAACGGGACAACCGACGAGGTGCCAATTCCAACAAGTAAAAACCCAAGTGTGGCAGTGATCAGATAAGGAAATATAACAGAAACTAACAATCCGGTGGTGATGGTAATCCCGCTAAACCTCAAAATGCGGGTTATGCCGAAACGTGTTACAAGCCAATCGGCCATAAACCTACCCCCTGTCATAGTGAACATAAAGGCGATATATCCCATACGCACCAGTTCTTTGGGAGGGTGTATTACCTTCTCAAAATAAACTCCACTCCAATCAAACATGGCGCCCTCGCAAATCATACTCCCAAAAACCACCATTCCCAATGTGATAATATATTTATCGGGCTTCACGAAGAAGGGTCCATCCTTCTTTTTATCGCGTCTGGCATCGCGTGGTAAAACCCAATTTCGCATCGTAATAACCAATAGAAATGATATGCCGGCTACAATACAAAAATGGCTAAAAGGAGCTATATTATTTGCTACCATCAGTGTACTCAATAATCCACCGGTAAAACCAGCCAGACTCCATAAGCCATGAAACGAAGCCATAATGCTGCGCCGATATAATCGCTCCACTCCTACTCCTTGAGTATTAATAGAGATACCACATAAATTACCGCTCATCCCAAAAAAGAACAATCCAATTGTTAGTTGCCAAACCTGCGAAACAAGTCCCAATCCCATTAAAGCAATTAGATACAGCAATGCTGATATAGTGAGTGTATTTTTACTTCCAAAGCGGCCCACCAGGTAGCCCGACAACATCATTGAGCATAACTGGCCAATAGGAAGGGCAAACAAAACGCCACCCAGCCCAGCTTCGCTCAAATGCAACATGTTTTTTATGTCGGGAATGCGGCTTGCCCAACTCGAAAAGGCAAACCCCATAAAAAAAAAGAAAGAGCTTACCGCAAACCGATAATATCGTTGTGTTGAAAAAGAATGTGAAAAAATCATCAGACAGTCATTATCTCTACTTCCTTCTTAACTAATACTTCATCAACCTTTCGGTTGAAATTATCGGTCAGTTTTTCTACCTTTTCTTCAAAAGTTTTGGCAGCATCTTCGGCCAAACCGTTTTTCTGTATTTTTTTTATCTCTTCTATAACATCACGGCGAGCGCTGCGAATACTTACCTTGGCATTTTCACCTTCGTGCCTGGTGGTTTTTACCAATAGTTTACGGCGTTCCTCAGTTAAGGGAGGCAGGTTCAAGCGAACTACATCTCCATTGTTAACAGGAGTAACGCCAATGTTGGCTCCAAGAATTGCTTTCTCAATGGGGCCAATCATTTTTTTTTCCCAAGGCTGTATTACCAGAGATTTGGCGTCAGGTGTATTAATACTTGCTACTTGCGTTAGCGCTGTGCTTGTTCCATAATAGTCAACAAAAATATTATCAAGCATGTTTGGATTTGCTTTTCCAGCACGTAGCTTGATTAATTCATTTGAAAGATGAATGATGGCCTTTTCCATCTTTTCTTTTGCATCGTCAATATAAAATTGAACTTCTTCTTCCATAGAAATGAAGATTTTTAAGTATTTATTGTGAAAATGAAAACAAAGATAAATTATTTTACCTTCACCAACGTACCAATTTTTTCGCCTGATAAAAGACGTTTCAGGTTGCCTTTTTTGTTCATGTCAAAAACAATGATTGGCATGTTATTTTCTTTACACATGGTAAACGATGTAAGATCCATAACATTTAAACCACGATTATACGCTTCGTCGAATGTAATTTCGTCGAATTTAATAGCCGTTGAGTCCTTTTCGGGGTCGGCCGTGTAAACACCATCAACCCGAGTCCCTTTTAATAGTACTTCAGCTTCCATTTCAATGGCACGCAAAGCCGAAGCGGAATCGGTTGTAAAATATGGGTTGCCAGTACCAAACGTAAAAATGACAATTTCATTATTGGCAAATGCATCCTCCACCTTTTGTTTACTATATCTTTCACCAACAGGTTCCATTCCTATTGCAGTAAATACACGAGCTTTTGCATCAATGCTTTCCAAAGCCGACTGGATTGCCAACCCATTAATAACTGTGGCGAGCATGCCCATATAATCCCCTTTAATCCGGTCGAAACCCGCATTAACACCCCGTAAACCCCTGAAAATATTACCGCCACCAATAACGATGCCGATTTTAACTCCAAGGGTTGCTGCTTCCTTTATTTGTTCAGCATATTCCAGCAATCGTTGTGTATCAATCCCGTAAGGTTTATCCGCCATTAAAGCTTCACCACTCAGTTTTAAAAGGATCCGTTTGTATGTTGCCATATTGAAATGATATATTTTTTGAATGAATGTTAATGTTGAATCGTATAACCCAATTTTTCAGTAAATATAGAACTTATTCAAGAAAATGTTAAAGCATCCAAAGGAATAGGAAATACACACCGGTAAACATAGATCCAATATCAAAAAGCAAAAAAAGAGAGCTTTTGGCTCTCTTTTCAGTATTATAACATCTTAACTAATTAAGCATTCAATGTGTAACGGATAAATTGAGTAATCGTTAAATCTTTGTCGGTACTCTTCAAATAATCACGTACAGTAATCTTTGTATCCTTGATAAACTCCTGGTTTAGCAATGTATTTTCCTTGAAAAATTTCTCAAGTTTACCTTCTGCTATTTTTTCCAGAATATTCGCCGGTTTTCCTTCGTTCTTTTTATCTAACCGGGTCTGTTCAATAGCGATCTCCTTTTCCTTTGCAACAACTTCAGCAGGAACAACATCTTTATCAACAGCCACAGGACTCATGGCTGCAATTTGCATTGCAATATCTTTGCCAATTTGCACATCGGAAAGCTTTTTGTTAAAACCGACCAAAGTAGCAAGTTTGTTTCCCGGATGAATATACGCTACCACCTGAGCAGCTTCAATCTTACCATAATTAATAAGATCAATCTTTTCACCAATCACACTTAACTGACCCATAATGGCGTCAGAAATGGTTAAACTGTCAAGCTTTAATTGTTTCAAAGCCGCCAAATCAGATGGTTTCTGAGCAAGCGCCAGATTATTAATAGATGTTGCAAATTTCAAGAAGTTTTCGTTTTTTGCAACAAAGTCAGTTTCGCTGCAAAGAACAGTTAATACTCCAAATGTACCTTCAGCAGAAACATTCGAAAGCACAATACCTTCGGAAGCCTCGCGGTCAGCACGTTTTGCTGCAACCAATTGACCTTTTTTACGGATAATTTCTGAAGCTTTTTCATAATCGCCGTTTGCTTCTTCCAGAGCTTTTTTACAATCCATCATACCGGCTCCGGTCATGTGACGAAGTTTATTAACTTCAGCAGCAGTAATTGCCATAATCTCTTTTATAATTGAATATTATTCGTCTTCTTTAACTTTTTTCACAACTTTTTTGGTAATACCCTTGTCAAACTTAACCTTTTCAACAGCAATATCTTCTTCTTGTGTTACGCTGTACAATTTAGCTTTTGGTCTGTCTCCGCCTTTGCGAGCTTTAGACTTGTCGGGTTTTACACCTTCCGGTTTGTCACCATCTTCTTTTTCGCGTTCATTTTTGCGTTCGCCCAGTCCTTCCTGAATGGCTGCGGCAATTACATCAATAATTAAAGCAATTGAGTTTGAGGCATCGTCGTTTGAAGGAATTGGGAAATCTACAAAATTAGGATCGGAGTTGGTATCAACCATTCCGAATACCGGTATGTTTAATCGCTTTGCTTCGCGAACTGAGATGTGTTCTTTGGAAACGTCAACCACGAAAAGTGCGGCCGGCAAACGAGTAAGGTCTACAATACTTCCAAGGTTTTTTTCCAACTTAGCACGTTGACGGCCAATTTGAAGTTTTTCGCGTTTCGAAAGGTTGTCGAATGTGCCGTCGGTTGCCATCTTATCAATAGTGGACATTTTTTTTACCGCTTTCCGGATGGTTGGAAAGTTAGTAAGCATGCCACCAGGCCACCGTTCAGTTACGTACGGCATACTAATAGACTGAATGCGTTCAGAAACAATATCTTTTGCCTGTTTTTTAGTAGCTACAAATAATATTTTGCGTCCTGATTTTGCAATTGCTTTAAGAGCCAAGGCTGCTTCTTCAAGTTTAGCCTGTGTTTTATGAAGGTCGATGATATGGATTCCATTTTTTTCCATGAAAATATATGGTGCCATGGCTGGATTCCATTTTCTGCGAAGGTGTCCGAAATGAACTCCCGCGTCCAATAATTGTTGAACTGATACTCTTGACATTTACTATTTTTTTAATTGTTTACATTCTATTTAACCAATTACCAAGTAGTTCCGCTTATAGGGAAGTCTTGACAATTTAGATACTAAACAAACGTATAATATCGATTAACGCTTGCTGAACTGGAATCGTTTACGTGCTTTTGGACGTCCTGGTTTTTTACGTTCTACTTCACGAGGATCACGAGTTGTGAAACCAGCTAGTTTTAATTTCGGTTTACAGGTTTCGTCAATTTTAATTAACGCACGGGTGATACCCAAGCGCAATGCTTCTGCCTGACCCTTTACTCCACCACCATCAAGATTTACTTTGATGTCATATTTTTGAGCAACTTCCAATAAATGTAATGGTTGTTCAACTATATACTGAAGAAGTGTATTGGGAAAATATTGCTTAAAGTCTCTGTCGTTAATAATAATATTACCTTTTCCCGGAGTGAGGTAAACACGCGCAACTGCAGCTTTCCTTCTTCCTATTGCATTAGTAACTTCCATACGATCTATTTGATTGTATTAATATTATATTCTTTTGGTTGTTGAGCTGAATGAGGATGCTCAGTTCCTGCATATACATGAAGATTACCATAAATGGCGTCGCCCAAACGATTCTTTGGAAGCATGCCTCTTACAGCTTTCTCTACTAATGCAATCGGGTGTTTCACCATCAATTCCTTGGCAGTGGTAAACCGTTGACCTCCCGGATATCCGGTATATCTGATATACACTTTATCAGACCATTTTTTACCAGTTAACCGAACTTTGTCTGCGTTGATAACAATCACGTTGTCACCACAGTCTACATGTGAGGTAAAACTTGGTCTGTGTTTTCCTCTAAGTATTTGTGCAACTCTGGATGAGAATCGTCCCAATGTTTCATTGGTTGCATCAACTACTATCCACTCCTTATTCACGGTCGCCTTATTGGCCGAAACCGTTTTATAACTCAAAGTGTCCACCTTATATCTAAGTTTTTAATTAATATGCTAATACGTAATAATCCATCGTAAAATGGATTGCAAAAATACAATTAATTTTATTATTTCAACCATATTGCTAAAATTTCTTTCTTCGTTTTGTGAAAAAATGAAAGTGCGAAATTAGAAGAATTACAGAAAATTATCGACTTTTAAGGTTTTAATATTTTATATATTGCAATAGGTCTTATATTTATTGATTTTTACTCACATCTATGCCATTATTCTCTGCCCAATTTCATAACAAAATATATATCATAGCCTTAGTATTGTTGGTGGTGTCACTTCCATTTTCAATTTTTACATTAAGTGTAGCACAAATTATACTGATGGCGAACTGGATATTGGAAGGAAAATTCCAACAGAAATTAGCACTGGTTAAAGGAAGACCTTCTCTTTGGACTATTGCTCTCTTTTACATAGTTCATTTGCTTTGGATGGCAAATACATCTGATACGGCATGGGGTATGCATGATTTAAGGATAAAACTACCGATGCTTGTAATTCCTTTGGTTATAGGTACTTCCGATACGATAAATGAGAATAAACTAAAATCGATCTTAAACTTTTATATTGTTGCAGTGTTAGCAGCCTCATTAATTAGTGCCTTTTCTATTTTTGGATTTGACCATAAACTGATGCATCGTGTATCTGATTATTCCCTTTACGTATCTCACATTACCTGGTCCATCATGGTTGTTATCGCCATCTTTATTATTTTACGGCAATTTGACAAAACATCTGTTCGTTATCGATGGTTGTTTGTCCCCGTATGTCTTTGGTTTGTAATTTATCTGTTTCTTTTACAAGTATTAACCGGCATCGTTATTTTTATCATTACAATACCAATATTACTTTTTTGGACTATTTTTCAATATCACAACTTGATATTTAGATGGTTTATGGTTGTTATCATTTTAACCATTGTTTTGGTAACAACGAATTACTTAATTCATTCGTATGCCACCTTTCATACATTTGATAAAATTGATGCCTCGACTTTGGAAAATTATACAACCATAGGTAATAGGTATTATCACGATACAAAAAGCAAGATAGTTGAAAACGGTCACTATGTAAACATCTATATATGCGAACCCGAATTGGAAAAATCCTGGAATCTTCGAAGCAAACTAAGGTATAGCGGTAATACTTTAAATGGTGAAGAATTAAAACGAACTCTTACAAGATACCTTACGTCAAAAGGACTTAGAAAAGATTCCGCAGGCATGAATCAGTTAACCGACAGCGAAATTAAATTTATAGAATGGGGCAAAACAAATTATATCGACACCTTAAAGTATAACCTAAACTCAAGAATTTATGTGACATGGTGGGAGTTATATAATTATAAAAATGGAGTAAGTCCTTCGGGATATTCCGTAGCGCAACGGATAGAATCACTTAAAACAGCCTTTCAAATCATTCATAAAAATTTTTGGCTAGGAGTTGGAACGGGCGATATTCCTGATGCTTTTGCTGAGCAATATGTAATTAACAATTCATCTCTACCAATTAAAAACCGAATACGTACACATAATCAATATGTTACTTTTATAGTAACATTTGGTATTATTGGTTTCATATTCGTAATGTTCTCACTAATAACACCTCCCTTTTTTGAGAAAAAGTTTTCAAATTATTTATTTTTTGTAATTTTCATTATCGGGATGTTATCATTCGTAAATGAAGATACGCTTGAAACCCATCAGGGGATTTCGCTTTTCGCCTTTTTTTATTTTTTATTCTTATTTTCAGCACCGCCTTTTAAAACAGATCATCATGTGGAAATTTAAAAACCAGAATTATCTTGGATTAACCATCCTGTTTATTTTCATACTAAATGTTGTTACTAAAATTATTGGACTAACAACGAACTGCCTATCACTGGATGAGCCATTTTCGGTTTTTTATGCCCAAATGAATGTTAAGGACATTATCCATGAATTATTAAAGGGAAATAATCCTCCTCTCTGGGAAATTATTCTTCATTACTGGATTCGCATTTTTGGAATTGGTATAATATCAGTTCGATTTCTTCCACTAATTTTTAGCTCGTTAACAGCTGTGGTTCTGTTTATTAAATCATCTATAAAAGTTGATTATGCATCCGGTTTTTCAGTATATTATTTTCATGAATAAAGCAGAAATTCATATGAATTCAAACAGAATTAACCGGGACTTTTTCACTCGCGATGTTTTGCTGGTAGCGCCTGAATTAATTAACAAGATACTTGTGCGCAAATATTCTGACGGAGATATTAAACGATACAGAATCACCGACACCGAAGCATACCGCGGTGAAGAGGACCTCGCATGCCATGCCTCCAAAGGTCGTACTCCAAGAACAGGTGTGATGTACCATTCAGGCGGCAAAGTTTATGTTTACCTAATTTACGGGATGTACCAGATGCTTAATTTTGTGACATCTGACGAAAATAATCCTCAAGC
>JANXXY010000147.1 GCA_025350365.1 Bacteroidales bacterium
TAGCTTTTTCTTTTGATACGAAATTTGTTGTACACCCGCGAATTTTGTCGTACACCCATCCCCGGTAAATATAAAATTTTGAGATTAACATGAACGGCTTGTCTCATAATTGAAACATCGTCCCAAATCAATACATCTTTAACTAGCGCGTGATTTTCAGAGAAGGGTATTGAAAGTTTGAATTACTTAATTCATTTCATAACCAATCAAATACTCTTACTGCGCATTCCTACCAATCCGTCAACTTCGTCCAATAATAAGTAAATGCATTTCGTTCCACTTTTTCGGGACCTATCCATTGATTAAAAAACCTGAAAGTAGTTGCATTTTTTAGCACAATGGTTTTGGGTTCAGTTGTACCGACCAAACGGAAGCTTTTTTCTCCGGCCAAGATACAAACGGGCATCTCAAAACCTTTGTCAGGACCATCCCACCAAAACTTTACATCCAAATTTTTCCCTTCGTGTTTATAACTGTATTTCAATACCGGAAGGTTTTTGTTGTACAAAAATATCTTGAAAAAAGGTTTATAATCCTTACTGGTATATTCATTTACCATCGAAACAAAATCGGCCGAAGTCACTATCTTCTTCTTATATCGCACAGCAAAATCTCTTATCAGGGCAAAAAATAACGAATCGTTATTCATCGTGCACCTAAGGTTGTGTAATATTGTTGCGCCCTTGGTATAGCAATCGTTCGAAGCAAATGCATTTTCGTTTACATCGTAATTCTGAACCAGAGGCCACACATTAAAAATTTGCATCATTTTACGCGACATCTCCTTTAGGTATACTGCATATCCGTCCTTATTCTCAATAAACATCATTTCGGCATAGGTTGCAAAACCTTCCTGTATCCATACATCGGCCATATCACGCGCGGTAACTGAATTTCCCCACCATTCGTGTGCCGATTCATGAACAATGATATAATCGTATTTTTTATTGAAATACATTTGGTTTTTATTCTTCTTATTGAATTCATTTCCATACGCGATGGCACCCTGATGCTCCATGCCTTCGTATGGCGATTCAATTAGTGCAAACTTATCATTCATAAAGGGATAATCGCCAAAAGCCTCTCCATAAAATTCCAATACTTCTTTGGTTTGGGCAAAACATTTTTTAGCTTCCTCCAGATGAAATGGAAGTACGTAATATTCTGCCAGGTATTTTCCGGAAAGGTTTGAAATAGTATCGTTGAACTCAGAAAATTTACCCAGGTAAAAAGTGATGTTATAATTGTTTATTGGGTTATCGACAAACCAGGTATGACTCACATAACCATTCCCTGCATTTTCTTTCGACCGAAGCCGACCGTTCGAAATAAGATTGTATCCCTCGGGAACTGTAAACGTTAACAAGGCTGAATCCGGTTCATCGGAAGGATGATCCTTGTTGGGCCACCACGAACTGGCGCCAAGATATTCACATGAAACACCACACCATAGATTTCGCTTTTTATCCCTTTTCCACACAAAACCTCCATCCCAAGGCGGGTTTGGCGCTTTTCGCGGTTTACCGGAATATCCAATACTAATGGATTGCATACTTCCAATTGGCAATTTTTCAGGAAAGGAAACAAAAACCGCATTAAATTCACGAGTGTAAGGCAAAACCTTACCATTCCATATAATTTCCGAAATAGTGAAATTGGCAAATAAATCAATCTGAATTATTTGGGTCGGTTGAATCACTCGAAAAGTAATTCCGCTGTTTCCTGAAATGGTTTTTGATTTCGGATTTATTTTTACTTTCAGGTTATAAAAGGTTACATCAAAACAGGTGCGTTTAGGCCCCAATGATCCACGTAGCGAGTCCTTTCGGGAATATTTAGGACGATAATCATATTGCGGATACAATTTATCTTTCTTATAAAAGAATTTTTTTAAATAGCTGATTTTTGCCTTTTCATCTAACACGTACTTCAATCCTTTTGCATGTTCTCCAGCTCCGTTTTTCTTTGCCAGGCTCATATCCTCAGAAGCCCCTGGAGTGTCGCCCATCAACAATTCTGAAAGACCGCGATATTCATAAGCTTTACCGTTTTTAGGATTAAAACGTATAAACTGATCACACGTTTCCATACAGCCAATATAATCCTGAATACTATATTGAACAATCATTTTATTTCGGAGATCATCTTCACTTTGCGCATGCATCGAAGGCAGATAAAGAATTAATAGGATGATCAAAGCATTTTTTAACATAGTATCCTTTTTAAATTGATATATTTCAATATAATAACTCAGTTCGGCTTAGGCTGTGCCTAAGTCGTATATATCTATTTAGGCTGCGCCTAAATTTTAAACTGTTTCCAAGAAAACCAGAGTCGTTAGACCTGGAAGAGTCAAATAAAGTTCAGTTCTTGGTACTCAGTATTTTTTAAAAGTATAACGAATATCAAAAGTAAGTCCTTTTTTTAAACGTTATTGTTCGTATAAAGATTATTCTGAATAAAGTGCAGAAAACCCAGATGATTTTCCATTTATCTGACAAAATGTTAGTGTAATTTTTTTGGTAAGCATTTTGTATACCTTTGCTTGTAATATAAAATTCGAACTATATGATTGGGTATTATGTAATATTTGGGGTGTTCATGCTGCTGAGTTGGTTAATAAGCTGGCAGCTTAAATCGAGGTTTAAAAAATATTCTCTTATACCGATGAAGTTCGGCATGACGGGCAAGGATGTGGCTGAAAAGATGTTGAAAGATAAAGGTATATTTAATGTTCAGGTAGTTTCGGTGGAAGGTCAATTGTCCGACCATTATAATCCGGCAACAAAAACAGTAAATTTGAGTCGCGATGTATTTTACGGAAATTCTATTGCAGCAGCAGCGGTTGCTTCCCATGAATGCGGACATGCCGTTCAGCACGCAGAAGCTTATGCCTGGTTGCAAATGCGATCGTCGCTGGTTCCGGTAGTAAGTTTTGCTTCAAATTGGGTTCAGTGGATCATGCTTGCGGGTATTTTCCTCATCCAATTTCCATCAATTCTATTGATTGGTATTATTTTATTTGCTCTTACAACTATCTTTAGCTTTATCACATTACCTGTGGAAATAAATGCCAGCAGCAGGGCTTTAGTATGGCTTAATTCCGCAGGAATTACAAATTTTGAAACTCATCCGAAAGCACAAGATGCATTAAAGTGGGCTGCTTATACTTATGTTGTTGCGGCACTTGGTTCCCTGGCAACATTACTTTACTATATTATGATTTTCTTGGGAAGAAGGAATTAGTTTCTTCAAAGGGATATGTTTAAAACCCGGATTGAAAAATCCGGGTTTTTTAAAACCTAAATATCATTAGTATACAGCGTTATAAAATTTGTTGGAATATAGGAATGTCGCCTTCCTATTGATTGATATTTTATTTGCCCACATTCAACCTGACAACTCTGTCTATATGGCAGCAGGCTTTAAAAAAGCAATGTTTCAGGCTATTACCATAATAAAAGTAAAATAACTTCGCGGATAGATTTCACGTAGCCGATACCTAAATCAATTTATTCTTTGAGTAGCTGCTCTGTGTAAAAATGATCGGCAATGATGGTGCTACTTATATTCGATTTATCAACTCCTACTCCAACAAGAGAAATACTTGGAACCTTTTTCAGACCGTTATCGGTAAAATCCTTTGCTTCAGTAATATTATCTCCTTTTATGATTTTAAAAGCTATTGCGGCTGCCATTTCAGCCTGCACCTTAAAAGATTTGTAAACTGTCATTGATTGCTTACCCGCCACGATGCGCCTGCATGCATTAATATCGGCATCTAAACCTGTAACAATTACCGGATAACCCGGCTGAAATTCGTCAAGAGCTTTCAATACACCGCCAGCCATGCCATCATTGGCGGTAAGAACAACATCTATTTTGTCATTAAATAATCTTAAAACTCTTCGCATTTCAAAATATGCGCCATCTTCGGACCAATCCTCAACAAATGATTTGTAAACAACCTTAATCCCCGCTGAATTACCAGCCGTATTGATTGCATTCATCTGGCCATTCATGATTAGTTCCGCGTTATTGTCCCGCTTATCGCCAGACAAGATCACATAATTTCCCGAGGGTTTATACTTTAATGCATATTTAGCCTGAATTTCTCCAACTTTATAATGATCAAATGAAATGAAATAGTCAATATCTGAATTCCGAATAAGTCTTTCGTAAGCAATTACTTTAACTCCGCTACTATTCGCCATTCTTACTATGGTTGCTGCTGAATTTTGATTGACTACAGTAATAACCAAAATTTTAGCTCCGTTAGTTATCATTCCTTTAGCCTGATCTTCCTGCTTTTGTGCATCATTTTCAGCATTTCCTATTTCAACTGTTCCTCCTAGACTTTTGAATTTGGCCACAAAAAAATCCCGATCTTTTAAATATCGGGCATCCGTAAAGTTTGGTAGTAAAAATCCGACTTTAACTTCCTGATTGTTTTTGCATGAGAATAAAACAAAAGCCAACAACAGACTTACAAATGTATTTTTCATTTAAAAAAATATATTTAAAAACTGCCATAAATATATGAAAATTAGTAAACATTCATATGATATAATAATTTACACTACTGACCGACTAAAATAATAAGATTCTTCGCTACGCTCAGAATGACAAACGTTTAGGCTAGTTTTTAGTCGAAGGGATGGTTTGCGGTAAGCCTC
>JANXXY010000450.1 GCA_025350365.1 Bacteroidales bacterium
TCGGATACCCAGAGAAAAAATGGAGTGGAAGGTTAATACGAATCTACGCACAAGACCATTGGAATTACACGGTTAGCCTGCGAACCGCTCAGAAATGGCTGGCTATGGCAAAATGATTTTTTTTCATGCGTTTGCCCTGCGTAAACATCAAATCCTTGATAGCTGATGTTAATATTAGTGAGTACAGGTGATTCGTTATAATTCCGAAACTTAGCGGCCATAACAGGCGCCAGGGCAGGGTTCTCAACGATAAACGCTTCGCCTGCACCGGCATGCGCCAAACCTTCCATGAGAAAACGGTTAACGCTTGTCCCGATTCCAAAGGCAAAGAAATTAGCTTTACCAAGGTTTTGCCGCACCAAATCGAACGATTCTTTTTCAATATCAACAAATCCATCGGTTAAAATAACAAACGACCGTGCTATGTTTTCCGACGCCTTCAACGACAAAGCCTTTTCCAATGCGGGAAGAAGTTCAGTGCCTCCGCTTCCCTGCTGCCGATCGATAAAACTGATTGCTTTGTTAATGTTTTCCGGGTTGGCTGCCACTGATTCGGTGGCCATTAAATTAGATGCTCCTGCAAACAAAATTACATTAAACCTGTCGGTGGAGATTTCCAATAAGATCGCGCAAACACTTTTTTCGAAATATCCAAGGGAAAACCATTCATCGACCCGGAAACATCCACGATAAATACATATTCGCGTTGAGGAATCTGACTTGGATTAATTCGTTGCGGAGGCTGCATCATCGCCAGAAAGAAATTCTCGTCTATCCCCTTGTACAAAAGCAAACCCGATTGAACTGCTTCACCCTGTAAACGATAATGGAGAATGAAATCGCGATTTCCTTCGAACTCATTGCCCTGCTTCATTAATACCTCCGCTATACTTTGTCCCTTGTATCGAATATCCATATTGTGAGAATCGCAGCGGACATCCCTTAAAGGCAGACCAGCATCTATAGTTACATTGATATTGAAGGAATACAAAGGTTTTTTTCCTTCGGTGGTATAAGGGTTTGCAACCCATTTATCTATATCACCGGCTGTTGCCGCAGCTTTATTCGAATAGCGCGGACCAACCACTGTTGGATACACAAATTCGTACACTCCATTTTCAGGCAATAATATTTCGGTATATTTCATTTCAACCTTAATTAGATCGCCGGGCATGATATTAGCCACATTCATCTGAAAAACGTTTGGTCGTTGTTGTTCCAAAAGAGATGCGCTTTTGCCTTGTTTTTTGGCATCCTCGTAATCTTTGCGCGCTTGCTCCCGTTCTTTAATGGTTGCTTTTATTACACGTTCGCCAATAGTCATAACCATGCTATACACGGCAGCCTTGGTAGACGCAGGAAACACATACATTGCCTCAATTGGTTTTTTCCCTTCATTTTTATATTCCTGTGTTACGGTAACATCGGCAATAATTCCCGCAACATTCACATTTGCGCCAGTTGATTTTAAAGGAAGACAATCGGTTTGAGTGTCGTCGCTTTGAACAAAGAAATAAGGCGACAAAGATTTGTCATCTCTTACTTCAGAAACCTGACCATATGTTTTGCATAATGATAACCCTGAAGCAAACATCAGGACAATTATCCCACATATCACTTTATTCATTTTCACATTACTTTTCATGATTTCACTATTTATAAGTTAAAATGTTTTTAAAAACCAACACCTTAAAAAAGGGGTAATGCCCCGATTCGTGATAAGTTGGCTCTTTTATATAAATTAATTTTATTTTGAAGCGGCTTCTGGATATAAGATGCACTCATCATATAAATTCCACAAATTAATTCGTTTTAATTTGAATCATTCTTTTGTACCTTTGATAGCACACTTGAAAACACTCTAAATCTCAATCCTATGGAACGACGTATATTTTTAAAGAATACCGCAATAGGAGGTTTGGCTTTCACTCTTCCCTCTATCTCCGGAATGGCAGAGAATGCAATGTTGGATAAAGGCGTTCCCCGCCGTAAACTTGGCCGGGCTTCGGATGAACTCTCAATTCTTGGTTTCGGATCAATCATGCTTAATAATAATACACAGGAATTTGCCAACGATAATGTAGCCAGAGCTTTTAACGAAGGCATAAATTATTTTGATGTGGCACCCTCGTATGGTAATGCCCAGCAAAAATTGGGTCCTGCCCTGAAACCGTATCGAAAAAATTGTTTCCTGGCATGCAAAACAAATAAAAGGGACAATGTTGATGCCCAAAAGGAATTGGATGAATCTCTCAGATTATTGGAAACCGATCATTTCGATCTCTACCAGCTTCATGCATTAACCACTATTGATGAAGTTGAAAAAGCCTTCGGACCCAATGGAGCAATGGAAGTATTTGTGAAGGCTAAACAAGCTGGAAAAGTTCGATATTTGGGATTTTCTGCGCATTCCGAAGAAGCAGCACTTTTGGCTCTGGAAAAATTTGATTTCGACACAATTCTTTTCCCAATAAATTTTGTTTGCTGGCATACAGGCAATTTCGGACCAAAAGTGTACGAAAAGGCAAAAAAGCGTAACATGGGAATTTTAGCCTTGAAATCGATGGCTCTCACCCGTTTACAAGAAGGAGAAGAAAAGGTTTTTCCTAATTGCTGGTATCGGCCACTGATGGACGATGAAACCTTAAGCATGGGTTTTCGGTATACACTATCGAAAGATATTACGGCAGCAGTTTCTCCGGGAGCCTCGGAACTTTTCTGGAAAGGTGTTAATATTGCCAAACGTTTTTCCACAATAACTGCTGAAGAAAATAATAAGTTATTAGCTTTGGCAAAAGAAACTGAACCAGTGTTTAAATCATAATTTGATGCCCAAGGTTGACCTTCATAAAAACCCGCCTGTTTCGTTGCAAACCGATGAAAAATTGGCGGCACTTTATAAAGGATCAGGGGAGATGGATCTAATTGGGGAATTATTTCGACGTTATTCTCACCTTATAGCTGGTGTATGCTTCAAATATTTACATAACACCGAAGAAGTCAAAGATGCAGTGATGCATATTTTCGAAAAATTAATTACCGATTTAAAAAATAATCAGGTCGAAAACTTCAAATCGTGGTTGTACATTGTCTCAAAAAATCATTGTTTGATGATTATCCGGAAGGAGAATTCGGAGAAAATCCAAATTCAAAATTTTCCGGAAAAAGTTATGGAATTTTGGGACGAATTGCATCTCAATAACGAGGACGTTCTTGAGAGAAGACTTGCATCTTTAACCAATGCCATGTTGCAACTTCCTCACGAGCAAAAGATATGTGTAGAATTACTTTATCTACAAAACAAATCGTATAAAGAAATTGCAGCAATAACAGGTTTGGAAATGAGCGGTATTAAAAGCCACGTGCAGAACGGTAAACGAAACCTGAAAATAGCTTTGGAGAAGTCAAATGGAAGAGATTAAAAAACATATTTTCGAACCATCGGGATGTTTAAGCAAGGATGCATTTCTTGCACTCCTGAATGGACAACTTCAGTGCGATGACAAGCGAATGGCCGATAAGCATGTTGCTTCGTGTCCGTTTTGCTCTGATGCCATTGAGGGGTTTTCGAAAGTTTCATCTGAACGCAAAGCCATTATGGCAGATATTGAAAAAAC
>JANXXY010000204.1 GCA_025350365.1 Bacteroidales bacterium
GCAGAGAATTTGTTCTCCAGGCAACCGGCAAGGTAACCGAACGATATAACAAAAACCTGAACATGCCAACAGGTGAAATCGAAATTATTGTTGATACTATTAGAGTTCTTAATGCATCTGTTACTCCGCCTTTTACCATTGAGGATAATACCGATGGAGGAGACGAACTTCGTATGAAATATCGTTATCTTGACCTTCGCCGGAAATCGGTTCGGCAGAACCTAGAACTTCGTCACCGTATGGCTCAGGAAGTTCGTAAATATTTTGATACCCAGGGTTTTTTAGAAATTGAAACTCCTGTTCTAATAAAGTCTACACCCGAAGGAGCCCGCGATTTTGTAGTACCATCACGACTTAACCCCGGTCAGTTTTACGCATTACCTCAATCGCCTCAAACTTTCAAACAATTATTGATGGTGGCAGGTTTCGACAAATATTTTCAAATTGTAAAATGCTTTCGCGATGAAGATTTACGTGCCGACCGTCAACCTGAATTTACTCAAATCGATTGCGAGATGGCATTTGTTGAACAGGAAGACATCCTTCAGGCTTTCGAAGGGATGCTAAAACATCTGTTTAAAACCGTAAAAGGCGTTGATTTTGATCAACCCTTCATACGAATGACATTCGAAGACGCGATGAATATATACGGAAACGACAAGCCTGATCTTCGCTTTGGCATGAAAATACATGAAGTAACGGATAGGGTAAAGGGCAAAGGCTTTAGTATTTTCGACAATGCCGATTATATTGGAGGTATTTGCGCCGAAGGTTGCAGCGAATATACGCGTAAACAACTCGACGAACTAACCGAATGGGTAAAACGACCTCAAATAGGGGCGTTGGGGTTAATTTATATCAAATATAATGCCGATGGAACATTTAAATCGTCGGTAGATAAATTTTTTACTTCTGAAGAACAAAAAGCGCTTGCTGATTACTTTCAGGCAAAACCCGGCGATTTGATTTTTCTTCTTCCGGGTAAAAAAAAGAAAACTCTTTCACAGCTAAGTGAGCTTCGCCTTGAAATGGGCGCTCGTTTAGGATTACGCGCCAAAAATAAATTTGTTCCTCTTTGGGTGATTGACTTCCCTTTGTTTGAATATGACGAAGAAACTAATCGGTTTTACGCGATGCACCATCCATTCACATCACCTAAATCGGAGGACTTGTCGTTTTTCGAAACAGATTCGGCACGTGTGCGCGCTAATGCTTACGACTGCGTAGTAAATGGTGTTGAACTTGGTGGTGGTTCCATACGTATTCACGATCAGCAATTACAACAACGGATGTTTAAAGTACTTGGTTTTACAAAAGAACAGGCCGAATATCAGTTTGGTTTTCTAATGAATGCGTTTACCTATGGAGCGCCGCCACACGGAGGAATTGCATTTGGATTCGATCGTCTGGCATCTATGTTTGCCAGTCTGGATTCTATTCGCGATGTGATCGCATTTCCAAAAAATAATTCAGGACGTGATGTTATGATCGATAGTCCTTCGTTAATAGCCGATGAACAACTTAAAGAACTGAATATACAGGTAACAAGTACTACAACACTTCGTTAAATTTGAAGATTTGAAAATGATTTGTTTAGCCCTGAAGGGGCGTAATATATCAGCACAGGGCAGCGCCCTGTGAAAAGTAATTTTTATTTGAATGCAAAAAGCGTACGTTTTATTATCTGGAGGACAGGATTCTTTTGTTTGTCTGATATGGGCATTGAAAAAATTCGATGCGGTTGAAACCGTGAGTATCCATTATGGACAAAGACATGGTGTCGAATTGCGCTATGCCGGTTTGATTGCCAAACATTTTGGAGTAAAACATACCCTTTATGACATTGATCGATTTATTACATCAATGGCCGATAGTACATTACTGCATGAAGGGAATCATAACGAATCGCATCCACAAGCAGCTAATTTACCAGCCAGCTTTGTGCCCAACCGGAATGGTATTTTTCTTACGGTGATATCAAATCATGCTTTCCGGAATAACGAAAAGAGGATAAATCTTGTTATTGGAACCTGTGAAACCGATTTTTCGGGTTATCCCGATTGCCGCGATACTTATATCAAAGCCAAGGCACTTGAACTTTCATTAGGTTTGGACAGACCCGTAAATATCTATACACCACTTATGTGGAAAAACAAAGCGCAAACATTTCAAATGGCGGATAATGCAGGCAAACTTCCGGAATTAATTGATTTAACTCTTACCTGTTATAGCGCCATAGAAAAAGTAAATGCCTGGGGACGTGGTTGCGGTGAATGCCCTGCATGCAAACTTCGCGAAAAAGGATTTAACGAATACCTCGCCTCCAAGCAATAAAATATATTAATGGAAAAACATGAAACTCCTTTTTTTCTTAATGAATGCTTTGAATCTATTCAAGGAGAAGGCAATTATGCCGGAGTAAACAGTTTATTTCTCCGTTTTCACTTTTGCAACCTCTCGTGCAGCTGGTGCGACAGTAAGTTTACATGGTTTGGCAATGCGAGAAATTATACAGAATATTCATCCGATCAAATCAAAGAAATAATTACAACCCATCAATCGCATCACATCATATTAACGGGAGGCGAACCTTCGTTATATAGACTGGACAAGCTATTTATATCAGGCAAAAAATTTCATGTGGAAAGCAATGGAATATATATTCCTACTGAACCACTTGAGTTTGCGGCGAGAGAAAATTTAACGCTTCGGCGTGATGCAATGGATGAATCCATTATCAGCCAGTTCAACTGGGTAATATCACCAAAATTATCCAATTCGCGCCAGGAAGTGAACGATAAAAGCCTGCATTTCTGGTCAGGAAAAGAGTACTGCATTTTCAAATTTGTAGTACGTAACTCAGTTGACATCGATGAAGTCGAAAATATCATCCAACTATATTCCATTAATCGTTTAAAAGTATATCTGGCCATCGAAGGCCAAACACTCGAATCGCAATTGAAACCGGCACTCGTTGACGAGATTGTGAAACGAGGTTTTAACTACTCTCCCCGTTTACACGTGATCCTTTGGGGAATGCAGCGAGGGAAGTAATTGTAAGATAAAAGTACTGATTGCGAAGTACATATAAAAATACTTAAGCTAAATTCCCAATCAAAAATCAAAAATATAAAATCAAAAATCACAATGGTTTACGAGATATTTAAAGAATTCAGATTTGAAGCAGCTCATCGTTTACTAAAGAATTATTCCGGCAAATGCACTAATAATCATGGGCATTCGTGGCTTATCAGGGTTCATCTTCAGGGCAATTCGCTAGACGACAAGGATATGCTCATCGATTTTCAGGATGTGAAAGTTCTGAAACAATGGATTGATGAGCATCTCGACCATGCCACATTATTATGGGAGGACGATCCGATGATCAGTTACATTCGTGAATCCGGTCAACGCTTGTTTATCACCAAAAAAAATCCTACTTCTGAACATATTGCCGAAATTATTATGGAAGAAGCTATTCTGCACTTTCAAAACCAGCGGATTCGGGTTGTTTGTGTTGAAGTTAACGAAACCTGCACTACGGGAGCTAAAATATATCAGTGACTTCGCTCAGTTCGGCTAAGGTCCTACCTTAGTCAATCATATTGTAACAGGCTGAGCCTGTTTTGATATAATCGATTTAGGCACAGCCTAAGCCGAACGCTATAAACCAGTGACCTCGCTCAGTTCGGCTAAGGTTCTACCTTAGTCGAAAATATTGTAACAGGCTGAGCCTGTTTTGAAAAAGAAATATAAATTTTTGTATTTATCCCAAAAACTCCACTGCCTGCGTAAACACTTCCTTGAAGCACTTATCGACCAAAACACTATCTATTTTCGGAGAAATGGGAAATGGTATCTCATGGCTATATTCATAAGGGAAGTCTAAAGTTTGGATGTTTTGAGTTTCGTTGGAAAAAACGCCAAATAAATTTTCTGTACCTAAGGCTGGTATCACTGAATCTTTAGCAAGAGTAATCCCTTTAATTTGTTTCATTACACTTAATAATGCTTCTTCCCGGAAACCACGATTATTTTCTTCAATCAGCATGGAATAAAAAGCCTTACCAAGTGGGAATTCCTTTATCAGCGAACACAATAGCATATGATGATCCATCGCCTCGTTAATGCCTGTTCGATAATATTTGTGAACCACCTCATATGCCAGTTGATCCATGATAAGTCGTGACACTCCTTTCATATCGTTAAAAAATGCTCCTCCAGTGAAAATAAAAAGTTTCTTATTAGCAAACACCGTTTTAGGATAGGCGATGAATAGAATTTGGGCAATAAAAACACCAATGGAATAAGCAAAAATATCGATTTGAGTATCCTTTTCAAAAATGTTAATCAAACCATGTTCAATCTGGTTTATTAACAATATCAGATCTTCTGCCGTTTGATGTCCCGATTTTAAGAAACGCAGAGGTTCTTCAGTAAGACGAATACTAAGGGCAGCATTTGCAAAAGTAAGTGTATGAGTTTTGCAATTTTTCCTGCGGTCAGTAACCAGCGGAACCATTATTTTAGGGTCAATCCAGGCTTTTGGAGCACGATTTACATGAAAGGCTAAAGGAAACAGTATAACCGGCCGTTTTGTATGGAGTGCAAGGTAATAGGCCCACGTGTAATATTTATCCCAGGTACGTTCGTTTAATCCATGCAAAAGAATAATAGCTTTTTTGCTTTTCTTGCAATGACGAGGAATAAAAACCGGATAATTGAAATGATTATTTTCGAAGAATTGCGAATCGGATACATTCAAAATTCCATTTTCGGGGGGGGTAATTTTAACCTCATCCCAAATCCGCTGCCAGTGGTTTTCCGAATTAAACGGAAGGTGAATCATTTCCATTTTGTCATCAATGATGATTCGACTTTCCGATTCGTGGCAAATATGTGTTAACTCGTTAAATTTTTTAGTATAATCCATTATATCGCATTTTTAGGCAAAGCAACAAACAACCATAATTCAATGCAAATATATGGGATTATAAGTAGTCAAAAGGGGTTAAAATTCAAGATTTGGGGTAAAGTAAGATTATATGGGGCGAATTAATAAGATAGTAGAATGAATCTTTTAAAAACAATATTTGTGCTTCGGAATAAGTTAACTTTGAAAATCGAAAACTAATTGGTGGAATGACGAATTTTCAAAGCAAAATACCCGAATATATCGTTGAAAAATCAAACATTGTGCGTCTGATCATTTTCACGGCATTGTTTGCTCTTTTATTCATTAATTTCTATGCACCTTTTGGTGTTCGATATTGGTTTAATGTATCACAAGTACAATTATTGTTGTATTCCAGCCTTATTATCCTTACAGGTGTGCTTGTAGTTGTGATTAGCAGGGTTTTGATGTATATGGCTTCGAAACGATTCCCTGTAAACTATTGGCATTATGCCGTGTGGGTTTTGAGTGAGGTTTTTTTTATGGCATTATTTTATGCAATGTTCGAGAAATTAATTTTTCACGACGAACGTGTGTTTGCCCACCTTTTAAAGGTATCCATCCAGAATACAGCTCTGGTACTTTTGTTGCCCTATTCCGCCATGTGGCTATACTTTTCGTGGCAGGAAAAAAACAGGCAACTCGAACAACTTTCAAATGGCGAAACAATCATTGATTCATCGAAAAACATGATACCTTTTCATGACGAAAAAGGTATTTTGAGGCTTTCTATGAAACAGGAAAACTTTCTTTACATCGAAGCATCGGATAATTATGCTAACATTTTCTATATCAATAAAGGTAAAATCTCCAGGTTCCTCCTGCGCAACACCCTAAAACGAATGGAAAGTTTGTTTAAAAATACTGAGATTGTACGTTGTCATAGGTCGTACATGGTGAATTTTGAAAAGGTAAAAGTGATACGTAAAGATAAAGAAGGTTTGCAGTTGGAGCTCGATCTTCCTTCGGTTATTGATATCCCTGTTTCCCGGTCTTATGTGGACAAGGTAATGGTCACATTTTCAAAATATTGCACTACCGGATAATTTTTTTTAGTACATAAAAATTTAATAATTAATTAAAAATACAATTTAAATACCTCCCAATCCTCCTTAAAAAGGAGGGCTAACTGGATTCGAAACAAGTTATTGCCCTTTTTTAAGGGGTTGGGGTAAAACACACAAAAACAGACATATCCTAAACCAATACACCTTATGACAGAATTTACCTACTTGGGAAAAAAAGTAAATGAACCTTCGAAAAAGCTTGATACATTTGCAGCACCTGCCAATGTTCAAACAGTAAAGTTTGAAAGTAACGAACTAACCAGTTTTTGCCCCGTTACTCACCAGCCCGATTTTAATGCGGTGATCATTGAGTTTGCACCTGATAAGCTATGCATCGAAAGTAAAAGCCTGAAGCTGTATTTATGGTCGTTCCGCGAAGAAGCCATTTTTGCTGAAGGCCTGGCTAATACCATTGCCAACGACATTTTCGATGCCATACAACCCCGATGGTGTAAAATTACCCTGACCCAGAATATTCGTGGAGGTATGCAACTGAGTGTGGTGGCCGAGAGGAAGATCTAAGTATCATTCGGTTTTAATGGGGGTCGGCTAAGGCTCTGCTATAGCCGGACATATCGTTACTGGCGGAACATCATTTAATTAAGTCGAATTGACATAGTTTAAGCTGATCATGAACAAAGTAATCGAATATTTATTTTTGATTATTGAATTATGAAACATTATAAAAATAAAATCGTAAAAAAAGCTGTTTTATAATTGTTATTTATTTTGAAAAATGTATTTTTAGGAATTATTAACAAACCAATTCTAAACATGAAAAAGTTACTTTTACTATGTCTGATGATTGCTGGCTTTTCGCAAATTAAAGCGAATGACGCAGCGCTTTTTAGCTACGATAGAAATGCAATGGAAACTGCAATTTCGTCAATTACTGCTATTGAGAACTTTGTAGCACAAAATCCGGAAATTTCAATCAATGATCTTACCAAAACAGGTAACCTACTTGTTAACGGAATTGAAATTAGTACAAATCCATTCGGACTAAATGGTGAAACACCACTTGGAATTCCTCCGTTCCTTTGGGGTTGCGTATTTACCTGGGTAGGGTTATTAGTTGTTTATATTGCTTCTGATAATGATAAGGAATTAACCAAAAAAGCATTGTTTGGTTGTATAACAGGTACAGTGGCTTATGTAGTTTTCTATTTTGTATTATGGGGTGCCATATTTACTTCGGCGGCTTCGGGAATCTGACAATGACACATACATGAAACACAAGGGTTGTCCTAATTACTATTGGACAACCTTTTTTTATTTTTTTGAAATGGACAAATTATTTTTATACATTTTTATATGTGGATTTACATTTTGCCAGATAAATGCGCAAAAATTCTACCGGATAAAGGGTGAATATTCTATCAAAGCGAAGTCAGCCGATGGTAAATCGCAGCTCACCATTGGGAAATTCTATTACGATAAGAACATCAAAAAACTGGTGTATCAAAATACATTTCCACAAAAGGAAACATGGGTATCGTCCGATACATTGGTTTACCGGATTATTGATAATAAGATCGCAGCCAAATATGCATCCCCTCCAATTGGTCAATTTTCAATATTCCACCTGGTGTTAACCAACCAGATTAATAATTATGGGTTGAAAAACTCTCCTTTTACCATACAAAAAGTGGAAAAGCAGAACGATTTGGTTATCACAACATGGCTGCCACCAAAAAATATGGCGATTATATTTGGAAAAGTACTGATTTCAAACAAAAATAACCGCCTGTTCGGAATGGTATTTATTGATAGTAAGGACAAAATTATTCGCAAACAGTTTTTTGATAATTATCAGAATTTTCGGGGACTTGAATTTCCTATGGAAATTGTCGACATTTCCTATACCTTAAATAAAGAAAACTATCAGGTTACAACCTACAAAAACTTAGAAATTGATGATGTTACAGAAGACTATATTTACAATTTTGCTATTCCTAAGCATTAATTGTATCATTCAAGGACAGTCAAAATACGAAGTTTTGAAATTCAAGGAGGTATTTGAGGTTCACAAACACACTGATAAATACTCTTTTGCTAAAAATACTAAGAACGAAGTGCAAGTTGTTTTTTCAGGACTATTTCTTTTTTATAAATATTTTGTTTCTTCGCAGGACGTAGTATCTTGTGTTTTTTACCCTTCCTGCTCAGTGTATGCTTTGCAGACAATACAAAAAAATGGCATTGCAGAAGGCATGTTAGCAACATTTGATCGTTTGTGCCGCTGTAACGGATTAAGCCCTGATAAATATGATATCCACAAAGAAAGCAGACTTTTTTATGATCCGGTTGAATAAGATTACTTTGGTTTTAGCGGGCATGTTTTGTTCGTTTCAGCTCTTTTCGCAAAACCTGTTTGATGAAACGAATACCTTTAAGTTTACTGATTACCTTTTTAAAACGCAACAGTTTAACCTGGCTTCTCAGGAATATGAACGACTGGTGATTATGGTTCCATCAAATCTGAACTATAAACTATCGCTAATACAATGTTATCGGCTAAGTAATAACTATACCTTGGCTGAAAAACGGTTTTCCGATTTTTTTTCCGACAGTTTGTTTTTACTACCCAATTCTATTTCGGAAGAATTTCTTAAAATAAAACTGCTACAGGAAAATTTACCTTCAGCCCAAAGTTTTATTAATCAGAGTATCCGGTTGGATTTGCCAACAAAGCTGCATTATCAGGAATGCATCTATCTTCTCGGTCGCAAATGGAGCAAATCCGATTCGTTGCTTCAACACGTTCAGGGTCTCGATCCGCGATTCAGTACAATTACTAAAGAAGCCCTTGCAATTCGGTACAAAAGCCCTTTTCTTGCAGCTACTTTCTCTACTATACTTCCAGGTTCGGGCAAAGTTTATACAGGATATTGGAAAGATGGGCTTATTGCATTCTTTTTTGTTGCCGCTAATTCATGGCAAGCCTATCGGGGTTTTTCAAAATACGGTGTTAATAATGCTCATGGATGGATTTTTGGAGGCATCGGAACCGGGTTTTATTTCGGAAATATTTACGGATCCTGGAAATCAGCAGTAAGACGCAATAAAAAAGCAAATAATGATCTCTATAAACGCTCGCAGGATATTATTTATTCTGGTTTTTAAAGTTAGTTTTCTGATAGCCGGAGCACAGTCACTTCCGCAGGTGCTTGATGTGGCTGACAAGCAATTCAGGTTGGGCAATTATTCTCTGGCTCTGAAAGAGTATCAGCGGTTTCTATTTTTCGATTCCATTGCCGAGCCTGAAGTATATGATCATATCGGTACTTGCTTTCAAAATCTTAAGCAGTTCGAACAAGCTGCCGGATTTTATGATAAAGCATATTTCTCTTATACTAATGATCACTTAAAGAATAAAGCTCTTTTTAGCAAAGTTGAATGCATGATTTATATGCACGATTTTGCATTAGCATTAGCTGATATATTATCGATAAATGATACTATAACGGGGGAAGATTATTATAAGAAGGAGCTTTTGGTGGGAATATGTTATTTTGGCATGGAAGATTTTACAAATTCAAAAGCAAGCTTTGTCAATTGTATTGAGTCTGGAGACTCAGTAACGCGCAGAAAAATTGTTCTGATTTTCGACAACAAAAAGAATTTTTATAAGCCAAACCCTAAAACCGCATCCATTTTAAGTATGTGTTTCCCTGGGTTAGGGCAGTTTTATGCAGGGGACATTCGAAATGGTATCAACTCGGTATTACTCACCTCTGCATTAGCATTTTTGGGAGCCAGGATAGCCATCAACCAAACCATTTACGACGCTTTTTTTACAGTAATGCCTTGGTTTCAGAGATACTATCAAGGGGGATATGTGCGTGCAGAAAATATTGCCATCCAGAAACGTGCCATTCATCGGAGTAAGGCTTACGAAGATACACTCGAATTAATTGCAAACACTAGAAAATACTAAATAATCATTTCACGTTCGGCTAAGGTTCTTCCTTAGTTTAAAATATCATTGCAGGGGGCTGAGCCTGTTTTAATATTGACGGTTTATAAAAGAGACTCTGACAGGTCTTCGACCCTGTCAGGTCATTCGTAACCGATTAGTTCATAACCTGTCAGAGTTCGAAGAACCTGACAGAGTTTACAGAGTTACAATTTTTTAACCGACATCCAATCAAATGGAAAGTCGTCTTTAACTTATCGCACTTACCTTCTTCTGCTTCCACCACGCCAAACCGGCCACCAATGCAACTGTAACAATGCTGTAATAAACAAATACCGGCACAGGTATAGGGTCGCCCTTGGCATAGGAATGTAACCCCGACAGATAAAAATTCACTCCGAAATAGGTCATGATAATCGAACTAAATGCGACCAGAGCCAACAAATTAAAGGTATATGTTCCTTTCAGCCCGGGAATCATCCGCACATGCGAAACGAAAGCGTAGATTAAAACAGATACCAAGGCCCAGGTTTCTTTCGAATCCCAGCCCCAATAACGGCCCCATGATTCGTTGGCCCACACTCCTCCAAGGAAAGTGCCGATGGTAAGCATATACAACCCAATAATGAGAGTCATTTCGATAACCAATGTAAGTTCGTTGATAATATCCTTTGAAGTTTTTATATTATGAGGTGTTTGCAAGGTCATTAATATAAGGTTGAGAAAAGCCAGCAAAGCTCCTAATGCCATAAATCCGTAACTTGCCGTGATAATGGCCACATGCACAACCAACCAATATGAATTAAGCACCGGAACCAAATTGGTAATCTCAGGATCCATCCAGTTGAGGTGTGCCACAAAAAGAATCAGCCATGCTAACAGCGAAGTTGCTGAAAGTGTTATTGCTGAGGTGCGGGAGAAAAGTATACCTGCCAATACCGTAGCAAATGCAATGTAAATGAGCGATTCGTAAGCATTACTCCAGGGTGCGTGACCGGCAATGTACCATCGTGCTGCCAGACCTGCCAGATGAAACACAAAACACACAACAATAATCCCTATAGCAATTCGCATGTATGGTTTCAAATTTAATCGCGGACGAAATACCGACCACAACTGAAGGACCAAAAGTAGAAAACCTATTAATCCATAAACAGAACTGATGCGGTCAAAAATATTCAGGTCGGCGTACCACGTTTCCAGCTTAATTTTAAAGTCGGAAGGAATAATGTCTCCTCCAAATTTCTGTTGAAACTTATGGAGATAGCCCACTACCTCGTTAGGCTGCTGCCAATTGCCTTTGCGGGAACTTTCCATTACAGATTGGGCATACCAGGGAAAAAATTTCTCGACAAATAAGGAATCCGGACCTTTAAAAACACCTGTTGTATGACCAGGTGAAACCCACGTTTTGGAAGCATCACCCTCCTTGGGGAACAACCGCAGAAATTCGCCGGTATACACCATATAACAAAGGTTCACGCGCTCGTCGAACTTGATAATTTCGTTATCGAATTTATTGCGTTCTCCGGGTTTTTTCTGATAAGCTTGTTGCACATACCTGGCCAGTTTATATTCGTGATCCTTCGATTGAAAATTAATAATGTCGTTAAAAGAAGCAAGTTTTCCCTTGATGTGAAGAATATTCAGAATGTCGGGATGCGAAACCCTTATCATAGGCACTCCTTGCCAAAATCCCGGATAAACAAGCATTCCTACAAGCACCTGGTCGCTGTTTTGATCAAGTAGATTGTCGCTTCGGCATATTTTTCGAAGAAATTCTGAACTAAGCGAACTAACCGGTTTTATTCGTCCTCCGGGATCCTGAATGAGTACTTGCCCAAATTTGGCTGCATGGTTTTTGTCAATTTTAACACTATCCGGAACAGTTTGTGCTTGCATTCCTGCAATTGGAAGAAACACAAAAAGCAATACCGCCATGGTTGACTTGCGCATTTCGCGAAGACGAGCCAGTTCAATGGAAAGTTTCCTGAAATAACTGTTTGGATTTACAAGGCTCCATATCATACCAATAGCTAATAAAAGATAGCCAAAGTAGGTTATAAACGATCCCCAATAATCGTGGTTTACCGATAGAATGGTTCCTTTGCCGTCAGTATCGTATGATGACTGATAAAACCGGTATCCACCATACGATAAAATGTGGTTCATATAAATACGCTGGTCTTGCAATAATTTGTCGCCTTCCTGCACATTCACCAAACTCTCGAACCATGCAGGACTTTCTGAGCCCGGGTAATGCTCAAGAATGAATTTCTTGAGATGTACAGAAAAGGGCAGAGCAATAGCCCTTGCACCATAGTAAACCTGCACAAGAGCATCTTTCAACTGCACACTGGCAGATTCGTTCTGACCGGTTCGTGATGCCATGTAAAGGATGTTTTTCGATTCGTCACCCGATGTAATTTTCAACCGTAACGCATCAGAATTCTGCTCCGGTTTGGCCTCTTTTGATGCAATCGCATCAACCTTACCCTTCATCAAAAATGATTTTGCCACCACTTGTAATCCACCAAAATGGTATAAGCTCAGAAGCTTGAAAGGATAGATTTGATTTATTTTGAGGGTATCAACCGATTGGTCTGACATACTTACGGTAAATGTTTCGACCGCAGACGAAAACCGCAGCCCTGCTTTGTCAAATATGATCGATACACCGTCGCGGTTAGCGCTATCGTTAAGACTAAATACAAGGCCGCCGATCTTACCCGTTTGTTTTTCAGTTAAATAAACTGACTGTCTGTTACCAGCTCCGGCAATCACAAGTTCCAGCGTAGGCTTACCATCAGCATCTTCAATAAGGGCTTGTTCGGCATTTGGAATATATTCAACACATTCCACCGAAACAGGTGTACCCCCAGGATTGAGTGATAGTTTAAAATGATTGTCGGACAAAGCCGAGAAATAGGCAGGTTTGCTAGCCTCAGCAGTTTGATTATTAACTGTTGCAGCGGCGGAAAAATAAGTTCGTTCTGTGATTAAATCTTGTGATGTATTGCCTTCGCGAATATGCATTACACCCTCGTAGCCAAAGAAATGGGTAATGGCCGATCCTATCAGTATAACCAGAAATGCAATATGGAAAATGAATATCGACAGTTTTTCTTTTCGATATAGTTTATGGATAATAATTGTCCCGATAAGGTTTATCATACCCAGAAAAAGCATCACCTCAAACCAACGGGAATGATATACCAATGCACGAGCTGTAGAACTTCCAAAATCGTTTTCAATGAATGTGGCAATACCAATGGAAAATCCAAAAATCAGCAAAAGAGCTCCCATCAGGCGAGTAGAAAATAAAAAAGAAAAGAGCTTGTTCATGCTTTTTTTATTGATTATTGATAGTTCATAAAAACTAGAAACAATAAAACTTCATCTTGGTTCGATGTGAGCGTGTAAGACAATTATCCTATTCCTTTATTTTTCCATTGTTAAACTTTACTTTTTGAACAAGTTTCCCATCTGCGGAATAAATTTTCCAAACACCGTCTTTATGATCACGCCGATATTGCCCTTTTATTTTTATCGATCCATTATCGAAGTATTCTTTATAATCGCCATGTCGGAAGCCATCCCGCAATGCAAAAATCACTTTTAACTTTCCATTGTCGTAGTTCTCTTTGTATTCAGGCGCTTTTATGTCATCGGGAATATAATCCTCAGCCTGGGTTAGCACTTTTGTTATATCTGCTTTTACATCGCTTGCTTTTGTAACCTTGACGGTATCGGCATCGGTAAAACTCGCGGAATCAGAGATGATCGTCTCAGGTATAGGCAACGCCTTTCCGGTAAAGGCAACGTTAAACCGGGTCTTAAACAGCGATCCATCTTTGTCCAGTTGAAAGCCCATATAAGGAAAACTTACAATGTATTCCTTGTTTTTCTGAAGCTCGCTCCATGTAGTAGCATTTACCGACCCTTGCAGACTCTGAAGGAACTGCGATGTGTTTATCAGCATCAAAAAATTGGAACTACGGGTGAATGTACTCACAAATGCTTTATAATCAGGCAAATTATTTAATAATTGTTTTCTGGCAAAACCATCAATAATCACCTTAAGTGTTTGGGGATGATTACTGAATACCACATAGTCGCCTATGTAAGTAAAGTATGGTTTTTCAAGCTTTTGGAAGTATTTTCCCAGAAGCATGCGAAAAAAACCCTTCATGGAAAGGTAGTTTATAAAATAACCGTTGTATTCCACTTGTTCGAATGTGGCAGGAGATCTTTTTCGAACCTGATTCATCACAAAATCAAGATTCTTTTTGGCGTCGTCCAAGTCGCGGGTTTTCAGGAAAACGGCAAACTCATTGTTTTTGCCTAAACCCATAGGTGGCAGATGCACCATGGCTGCTTCGTCGCCAATCCAGCTCATGATATTCTTGCGAACATCGATCTTCAAAAAGTTTTCTGCTTGTTTTATGTTAGCCTGATATTCGTTGTATGACTTTTTTACTTCCTTCATATTGTCCATCAGGTTATCGAAATATTCGGTAAATCTGTCGAAGCCAAGCGACACAGATGAAGCCGTTTGAATTGGAAGCACCTCTGCCAATCCTGTTCTACCCGAACCTGATTTGCTCATGGCACGAATGCTTGAAATAATTGAATCGTTAAAATTAGTAAACCCTTCACAACGAATAAGGTTATCATTTTCGATATTTAATGCCAGACCTGTATAGAATAAACTCTTGCTTACCTGGCGAATGTCCGAATCGGGTGTTGTAAGCATTCCATTGGTGTAATTATCAAGTTGGGCATAGTTTACATAAAAGCGCAACAAGCCTTCGCCTTTAATGCGATCCCGAATATCAAGAAAATTTTTGTCTTCAGTCAACTTGGGATGATCTACCTGATCAATGGATTTTTCGATAAGTTTCTGGCTATAGGAAGCCACCATCAGGTTATGCTTAAAATACAGGTGAAGTGTTTGCTGTGTTTTGGTATCATCAATTTTGTAAACAGTTAACGTATTATATTCGTAATTTTTTACATTAAATTTTGAGTCTAAAACCCCATTTAAAAAATTTTTAATGGTCAAAAGTTTTGAGGCGCGTCTTAAATCCAGTGCATAAACAAAATCTGTTGTTCCGTGCTGAACAATATGCATTGAAACCACCAAACTACGTGATCCAATATATTGAGCAAGTTTTCCATTACTTTGAATAAGTGTGTCAAGCATGTCGATACCTTCTGCGGCCTGCGCGAAAAGCTGATGCTTCTTCAATTGACCCCATACCTTACTTTTTGTAAGGGTTTCCCAGGTTTTATACGAATTGTCAATTTCAATGATAAAAACAGGTTTGTCCGGAACAGCACTAAATAGTTCAATCTGCTTATAAGGACTCAGAAAATGCCATGTCACCAAACCAATGGATGCAAGAATAACAATGATGAAAAACCAAATAACAAATCGCTTCATAAGATAAATATTAACTTAATGCCCACTTTAGGAGTGGTACAAGGTAAAAATATCTTTGTTCAAACAAAAGAGGTAAATGCAATTTTGTGAAAGACCGTTATAAAAATCAAATCTCAAAAGCATAAATTGAACACGAAGATAAAAACACGAAGCGCTAAAATCAATTTTTTTTTCTTGGCAACTAGTATACTAAGTTTAGCGAAGCCGGTCTTTGTCGTTACATACATTTATATTTGATTCATATCATACTTGACCAGTGATTTATATCATCAAATACTTATTGTGGCAATCAATAGTTACCCGTAATTTAGTCAAGTTGCTTAAACCAATATTTATACAGCATTATAAATAAAAAATTAAGGATTTTTTTAAAATTACTTAATAAGCGATATTAAATATAATTAAATACTTTCTGTCCAAAAATTGTATTTTTCAATATTTAGGAGACTAAACCTCAGGCAAAATTATGGTATGGTAAAAATGAGAAATAATTCCAAAGTGATAATAGTGTCTTATTTTTTACTTTGGGGATTTCATTTGATCTCATACGGTCAGAATCTGGAAACTGATTTAAATGCGAAATTATCAGTCTCTGACAAAAAAAAAGTTGAAAAAGCCAATGAACAATATGCAAAAGCAATAAAAGTAGAAGAAGAAGCCAATAATTTATTAAAGAAGGTTTTAATACCTAGCGATAATGATAAAATAAAGAATAGAAAAAAATATACTTCAAAGCGTTTTGAAGCGGTAACGTTATATTCCGGCTCCAACAATAGTAAAATTAGTGTATACCGAACTAACATAAAGAAGTTTTGGAAACAATATACGGGCGATAAATTTCCGTTAAATTATAATAGATCAGTAGAAAAGATGGCTAATGATTCATTAACAAAAGCTTCCGACCTTCGATATAAAGCTAAAAAAACTGGAAATGTTTCTGAAAAACTCGATCTCATTATACAAGCAGAAACCATCGAAAAAAGATTTATTTCTGTGTTGGGTAAAGTCCTTTTTTCTTATCTTAACTATCCTATTGAATATGAGCATAATTGGTTGGTATCTTTGAATTCGAATGTTCCAGAAACAAAGGACGTAGTTAATACTGAAAAAAACGTAGCTAAAGACGCAGAAATTCAAAAAGATACAGCTAAACATACGTCCAAAAAGTATTCAAAACCAATAAAAGCGGACTCGAATAAACCGGTTGAAAAAACGATGCTTTTGACAAATGATTCAAGTCTTTATGGAAAGGTGGCCATAACTGAAGAAAATATTGATATGTTTAATAAGTTTCTAAAAAAGGAATACCCTAACAATTACGAGAACTATATAATTAACTTTAAAGAGCTTGATTATTCGGATATTAACGCTCTTCGCGACGCTTGGTACCGATATCGATTTAGTAATTGTGGAGAAGATTCTTCGCAATTGCTGTGCGAGTCTAAAAAATCTAATACAGCTTCAGATTCACTAAGGAAAATTGAAAAATATGACGAAAACAATAATATAGAGACGTTAGGTAGCATAAACAAAAGTGGCAAAAATGAGAATAATAGTTTTAAAATTGCAAAAAAGTCTGACAAGTCGAAGAATACCGAATCTACGATAATAAACCAAATTGTACACGACAAGAGTACATTATCAGTTTCTGTAAATAATTATTCTGAGTTGCAGAGAGCAGACACGGGAGTTTTTATGTTTAAAGTTCAGATTGTTGCTTGCCGCTTACCGTTAAATGAAAAAACTATAAAAGGAATTTATAACGGTACAGAAAAAGTGATTGAACTTTTCGAAGATAGTTGGTACAAATATGTAATTGCGCAATATTCATCGTATCAGGCTGCCAGTAATCTGCGAAATAGAACTGAAGTCTCTGGAGCATTTGTTATTGCTTATCTTAATGGCAAACGTATTAAAATTTCTCCGGCAATTGCTTATAAACGCCCCCTTCATTTATCTTTGCAAAATATAAATCCCAGCCAAATTCAATTTAAGTTACAACTAACTACTTCCAAAGTTGAGCTTGATGAAAAAGCCCTGAAAAACATTTATAGTGGCTATTTAAAAGTTGAAAAAATTAATGAAAAAGGATTATACAAATATCAGTTATCGTGTGGAAACAGTTACAATGAAGCTTTAAAAATATTAAAAACATCCTCAATATCAGGCGCATATATTGTTGCTTATTACAACAATAATAAAATAGATATTAAGTATGCTATTAAATTGATAAATAAAAAATTATAAAGAAATTTCAACCCAAAAATTCAAATTATGAAAAATTTACGAAAAATTTCAATGGGTATATTAGTTAAGGTTTTCATTATTGCTGCATTGTTTTCGTCATGTATTTCGCAAAAGCAAGTTATGATATTACAAGACAAAAATGTAAAAAGTGCCAGGAACAGCTTTGAAAATAAAAAGAAAACATCGTACCTGGTGCAATCGGGCGATCATCTCTATATTCGAATTTATAGTCTGGATCCCAAAACCAGTAAGTTTTTCCAAACCGACATGCCTACGCTCATGAATCCTACCTATTTATATTTAAATAGTTACATGGTAGATGAAGAGGGCTACATCAACTTTTCGTTTGTAGATCGGATGTTGGTAAAAGGAATGACCCTTGAAGAAGTGAAGAAAAAAGTTCAAAATACGCTGAATGAGTTTTTTAATGAAACTACGGTTGTCGTTAAACTTGTAAATTTCCAGATTTCGGTTTTAGGAGAAGTAGGAAGCCCGGGCAACTTTACTATTGATAAGGATCAAATCAATTTATTTCAGGCTATTGCTATAGCCGGGGGGATGAAAGACTTTAGCAACTTAAAAAAAGTAACATTAGTGAGACAGACTTTGAAAGGCTCCGATATTCATTACGTCGACATAAGCGATAAAAATATCCTTGAATCAGATTATTTTTATCTCATGCCAAACGACATCGTGTATGTAGAGCCACGAAAAAATAAAACCTATTTATTCAATACCTTCCCTTACGGTATGATTTTTTCCACCCTTTCCTTTGCCCTAACTTTGGCTATATTTTTTAAGGTTAAATAATGGATATTAACAATAATAGCATTGAAGAAGAAAAAATAGATATCAAAGGTTTCCTGCTTAAGATGTCTGGGTATTGGTATCTGTTTCTTATTTCACTATCACTTACATTTATTATCGCATACGTTGTTAACCGAATAAGTGTGCCGATATTCGAAGTACGAACATCTGTATTGATTCAGGAAGAGCAATCGATGCTCGATTCACGATTTGCCTCTGATTTTGGTATGATTAAAAACCAACACCAGCTTTCAAATGAAATTGGTATCCTGAAATCCTACAATTTAACACAACGAGCCATAAAACAACTCGACTTTAAAGTCGAGTATTATTATTCTGACGGTTTTGTAAACCATGAAATCTACAAGGCTTGCCCATTTAAAGTAATAGTTGATTCAGCGACTCCTCAACCATTGTATTCCGCAATTAATATAGAAATTACTTCGCCAAACGAGTTTGTAATCAAGTCAAATAACAAACATGTTACATTATATGATGTTAAGAACGGTAACCCTGTCGATTTCAGGGAAAAGTATTCTTTTAAGTATCCTGGAAAATTATTTTATCCAATTAAAAATAAAGATATTGGTTTTACAATCATATCTCGTATCCCGGGAGACCTTGTTAATTATGTAGGGAAAACCTATTTTTTTATTCTCAATGATGAAAAATCAGTCATATCAAAATTTAGAAACACATACATTTCAGATAATAATAGCTCTTCCATTTTAACACTTTCGATAAAAGGCGCTAATGTTCAAAAACTTACAGAATTTTTGAATACCCTTACAAATGAATATCTTAAAAAGGGGCTCGAAAAGAAAAACTTAATTGCAGAAAACACGCTTCGATTTATTGATTCAGAAATTGGGGATATTACCGACTCTTTACATTTTTCTGAAACACGTCTCGAAGAATACAAAACGAGTAATTCACTTATGTATGTTGATTTTCAATCGCAACAAGTATTTACATCATTTGAAAACCTACAAAATCAAAGAGCTGAGTTAGTAGTTAAAAGAAAATACTTCGATTATTTGAAAAATTATCTTGAGGGAAATAACAAAAATAGCGGTCACGACCTGGTAGCGCCATCATCCATAGGCATTCAGGATGCTAATTTCAATAGTTTAATTTCGGAACTCACTAAATTATTGAACGA
>JANXXY010000225.1 GCA_025350365.1 Bacteroidales bacterium
CGATTTATTATAGTTTTTAACATATTGTAATAATATAGCTTTACTCAATTTCGTGGTAACCAGTTATAATGCTTTTAAAATTGGAAGAAGGCTTTGCTCCAATGGTGCAGAAATAAACGTGGATAATCATAAAAATCGATCCCAGAAAACCCGTGATAACATGCACTAAGTCAGTAAGAACTATTCCGGGAATTCCAAATACTCTGTTGTATATTACTTGAGGAAACAACATGGCATAGCCGCTGATAAGGATTAGAGGAACAATTATATACATCATTCCTACATAGGTGAATTTTTGCAATGGGTTGAATTTTTTTTTGGTTGTTAATGGAAAAGGTGCTTTTTCCTGTTTGAAGATACCTACTGTATAAAATCTGAATTGTATCATCACCCTTTTAAAAAAGCCATCGAACTTAATGGTGTAATACTTTAAATTTCCGGTGATAAAATTTGCAATAAAATAAATCAAATAACTCAGCGATAATATAATTCCGCTGATATTATGGATACTTACAGCATAATCAAACCGAATACTAAATACACTATATTGCATCGATAAGCCTGTAATAATGAGCAATAAAAACATTAATGCATTTGTCATATGCCATATTCTGAGCCATATAGGATAAAAAAATATTTTTTGTGTCATAATTTATTTTTTAGTTTTATTCGTAAAAAAGTGTGTATTGCAATACCAGCCAAAACGATAAGGAGGATAATTATACTTGCGACGTTTAAATAATAATTTCTGTTTGCGCCAATCACATACGATTTATTCAGAATAGCTGCATTAAAATACCCATTTCGGCTGATCTGTTGCTTGAATTGATATTTGTAGAGGGTCTGTTGCAATAATGAATTGGTTGAATGGCACTCCACACATCTTTTTACTGCTTTCGATTTTGGTTGAATGTTGTGCGACACTAAAATGCTGTCATTAACCCTTGCATGACATTCAATACAGCGTACATTCTGAAAATGTGTTTGTTGATTAGGCAACCAATCATGTTTTTCAATAATATTCGGGTTGTTTTTGTCCAGTATCAGGTTGTATTTTTTAGTGTTGGCATGGCAACTCAAACACATGGAGTTGTCATATTCAATAGTGGTTGCTTTTACCTTATAGGAGTGTGCTTCATGACATGCCCAGCAGGTAAAGTTTTCGCTGTGTTTAGTTGCATGAATGCTTTTTTGAAAATCAACCTCTATTAAATCAAATTTGTAGGCTGTGGCAACAGAATCACCACTATGGCATTCCACGCAACTTCCTATTTCCTCCAATAACGCTTTTTCTGAATGTGGGAATTTCTTAAACTCATTAGAGTGGCAGCTTGTGCATTGGAATTTCCGATGGTTTGATTTTTTAAAAACAATAGTATCAATAACGCAATTTATACTCATCATTTTTCGGTGTACTCTACCTGTTTCCTTGTTTTTTAAACCATAATACATATTGCCATGACATTGAAGGCAATATGCATTTCCTGTTAAAGAGTCGGACTTACTTGCTTGTGTGTTGATTTTCGAAACCCTAGCGGGAGCAAAGGAAAAAATAAATACCATTATTAAAGGGAGGAATACAACAATGGGGATACCCAAAAGCCGTTTTGTTTGCATAATCTGGTGGTTAGATATTGTCAGTTTTTAAATTTACACAAAAAACAAATCTGAATAATTTTTTCTCAACTATTTATTTAAAAACAAAAACCCGGGTTTAGATTACCTAAACTCCGGGTTTGCAAATATTAAAATAAAGGATTATTCGTGTCGTCTTCCTCCGCTTTTTTTGTATCCGCCTTTGTCGGGAGCATCGTGGGTTCTGCGCCTGTCATTGCTGCGCTCTTCCCATTCACGTGCGGCAACTTCAACTATTATCTTTCGACCGTCGATGTTTACTTTGCGGAACGCCTGAATAATTTCATCGGCAAACTGACTGTCGGCTTCGAATAGCGAAAATTTATTTTGGATGTTGGCTCTTCCAAAACCTATACTTCTGTTTTGAGTATGCTCATTTACCATTCCCATCAATGATCGCGCATTTAATCCGTCCATATTGCCGAGGTTGATGCGGAATAACTGATAATTCTCATTCCCTCTGCGAGGGCGTTCGCCTCTTTCACCCCTTTCACCCCTTTCGGAACGTTCGGAGCGTTGATCTTTCACATTCAGATCGGGTGCATTTTTGTAATAATCGAGGAAACGGTTAAACTCAGCAGAAACAAATCGCTTAATGAGCTCTTCGCGACTCAGCCATTCCAGTTTCTTATATACCACACTTAGGAATTCTTCGATATCTGAATCGTTTACTTCCACTTTTTCCATTTTATCCACCAAGCTAAAAAGCTGTTTTTCACAGATTTCTTTACCTCCGGGAACCGGTTTGTATTCGAACTTTTGTTTGATCATTCGTTCGATCATCGGTATCTTGTTTCGTTCTTTCGAATGGATAATGGATACGGAAACACCACTTTTCCCCGCCCGGCCTGTTCTGCCGCTTCGGTGAGTGTATACTTCCATTTCGTCCGGAAGGTTATAATTGATGATATGTGTGAGATCGTCAATATCAATACCACGAGCAGCAACATCAGTAGCAACAAGCATCTGGATATTTTTTAGCCGGAAGCGTTGCATTACATAATCGCGCTGTGCTTGGGATAAATCGCCATGCAATGCATCGGCGCTATAGCCGTCTTTCATCAGTTTTTCTGCAACTTCTTTTGTTTCGTGACGAGTACGGCAGAAAATAATTCCATAAATTTCAGGATAAAAATCCACAACACGTTTTAATGCAAAATAGCGATCAGCTGCATGAACAACGTAATATTGGTGTTTCACATTTTCGCTGCCTGCATTTTTTGTTCCAACGGTTATTTCTACCGTATCTTTCATGTAATTCGATGCAATAGAAGATACCTCTTTAGGCATTGTAGCCGAAAATAGCAGTGTACGACGTGTGGTTGGAACTTCATCGAGTATGGAGTTGAGTTCTTCTTTGAACCCCATGTTCAGCATTTCATCCGCTTCATCGAGCACTACCGAGTGAATGGTAGATAGTTTTACTTTCCCGCGACGAATCATGTCATTCATACGTCCTGGAGTTGCCACAATAATATGTGCACCCTGCCTGATTTCCTTAATCTGGGTTTCGATACTTGCACCGCCATAAACAGCCACCACTCTCAGGGCTGGTATGTATTTGGCATAATTGGATATGTCATCTGCAATTTGCAGACAAAGTTCGCGGGTTGGGCACAATATTAAAACTTGTGTGTTTTTACTTTTTTCGTCCACCAGCGTGATTAATGGTAGTCCGAAAGCTGCGGTTTTTCCTGTTCCGGTCTGAGCCAAAGCGATAATATCCTTATTCGATTGCAATATAACGGGGATAACCTGTTCCTGAACAGGCATCGGTTTTTCGTATCCAAGTTCGGTTACAGCTTTCACAAGCTCCGGCCTGATACCAATTTCTTCAAATGTCATAATTATTTTTATTTATCCTTTACACGTGCTTTCGACCCTGTATTCTGATAGCCAATACTTTTTAACCAACCACGAACTCAAAATCACCACACAAATTTAGCCCGCAAATGTATACAAATGTTTTTAATAATCATAAATTGCAATAAATGAAATAAATTGAAGTAGGTAGAAATAAAATTGAAATAAATTGAAGTAGGTTGAGATAAAAAAGAAATATAATGAAACAAAAGGAAATAAAAAGAAATATATATAACTGGTAATGAGTGCAAATTCAAAAACTGAAATTGATCGTAACTAGTAATTAGCCAATTATTTTCAAATTATCTCATTTTCAATTTTTCAAATTTAACGAAGTGTTGAATATTATGTATTGCCAATTAAGCCATCATGCTTGCTTCAGGAATCCGTTTTAGAAGGTCTGCTAGCTGGTCATGATTTTCAATGCCAATAGTAAAACAATCCAGATATTCCTGTGAAAGAGCATATTTCAGACACTCGTCTTTCCTGTTTACGAGTTGGCCTGCCCCGAGAATTTTCATTCCCATGACTCCTTTTCCTGATTTTTTCATGTTTTTTAGCACGGTAGTAACCGACATTACATCCGAATCCATAATTACACCTGCCGGGTTTATTCGAGCCAGATCAACCTGAACCCATTCGCTGGCTTCGGCTGTTTTAAGTGCAGCAAATGTGTGGCATGAAACCCCGTGAGCTTTAATTATTCCATCCTGTCGCGCTTTCATAAGGTACTCCATGGCGCCTTTCTTTTTTTCCGGCCACTCCTTGTCCTCCATACAATGCAGTAAAATAACATCAATATGCTCTGTTCCTAGTTCCTTGCGAAACCGATCCAGATCGGCCTGCATTTCTTTTTCAGTCGAAGCATGTGTTTTTGTGAGAATCACCACTTTTTCGCGCGATACCCGCGTTAGTCCTTCTTTGATATGTGGATGACTGCCATATTGATCAGCTGTATCCCAAAAGAATACACCTTTTTCATAAGCGGACTGAAGTAAATCACCCATGCCTTTTATTCCTAATTTGCGTGTCTGGTTTGAAGCATTGTTATAGCCATTTGTGCCTGTACCAATAGCCATGCGGGATACCGTTATTCCGGTGTTACCTAGCATTACTCTGTCTGTGGCATATTTTTTTACCGGGGTTGTTCTACCATCCAGAGCTAATGGTTTTAATGTAAACACTGCTGCTGTCAGGAGAGATGATTTGATAAAATCACGACGTTCCATATTCAGAAATATTTGAATTTTAGCTTGACATGTTAAAGACAATTTCAGATTGAAAAAGTTCAAAGAAACAAAAACGCAAAAAATTTTGAGATAATCTTTAAGATCCCGGTTTGAAAGATAAAGAGGTCGTTTACGACTATTCTAATCCTCTTGTTTAAAAAACAGTTGGTAATAATGCATTCCGGTTTTTTCGTCGAAGCCCTTTACAATGTACTCGCTGTTGCCATGCACATAGATATGGAAATTTTTATCGAGTTTAATAACACTTTTAAACACTTTGCTTTGCTTTTTTACTGCAGCTTCTGAAATTACGAATTCGTCGTTTATTTCAACATCATTCTCAGCCTGATATTGATTTTTATATACTTTGAACGATTCCAACACCTCTGGTTGTTTAATTACCTGGGTGGCAAATTCATTGAACTCAAACTCGTCATTTTTCTTAAAATAGGTTGCCGATTTATTTAAAAAATCTGCCTGATCAGCTTTCGATACGTCAAACTCTTTAGGAACTTGCTCAAGTACAAAGGTCTTGCACATATCGAGATAGCTCTTGGTTTGATGATATTCGTCCTTACGGGGTTTGATACTCAGAAAATTATCCCGCCAGTATTGAGCTTCTGCACTTTTATTGATGGTATCGACAATCGACAATAGAAATCCTTTTTCGCGTTCGAAATTAAAAATCATACAACCCTTGTCAAGCTTATTCACATTGATGCCGGCATCGTAAGTGATCTCAAAACCATCTCCATTGCCTGATACTTTCAGAAACGTGTCTTTCGATTCGCTTTTGAACAATCCCAGTGCATCAACCACTTCTCCCTCAATAACACAATTGTTGAAATACACCACATAGAACTCGCCAATTTTTATTTTTGGATGCACCGACTGTTCGTAAAGGTGGGTTGCCAGATTTACCGATTGATCGAGGAAACTTCCCGGATCGTCGAATATGGTGGTTGCCATTGCATAAACGTTGTTCAGGTTAATATCAGACTCGTGTGTTAGATGATAATACTCGCCAGCCTTGAAAGGTGTTAGAAGATAATTCATCAGCAATTCACGGGTTCGTTCATCATCGAGAACGAGAGGGTGCTTAGAAAACATAACACCTTCCTCATCAGTTTTGGATCCGATATGGTGTACGACCAGTTTGTCGATAGTAATTTCGTTGATGTTTAGCATGATTGATGGTTGAATTTACGGGGGCGAAGGTAACCACAAAACTATGCATTCGCAATGGTGAGGTTAAAATGAGGAAGTAGCAAAAGGATTGTGGGTTATTAATGATATCACTTTTCAGGTTTGTGTGTAGTGAAAAAACTGCCTGCTGTCTGGCGTTACGGGTACGAAGCCCGTTTGATAAATTAAACCTTTGGGTTAACAAGGGGAGGTCGTCAACATAATGGCCAATGATTGCAAAAAACAAACCAATAAACAATATTTGTTCTAATGCAGAAAGGAAAAGATCGTGCAAAATAATGTCTAATATATTTTTATTTTGTTAGAAAAAAGTAAATTTGACATCAGATAACTACAAAAAGGATAAAACAATAACAAACTATAGCTACAATGAAAACCAATAACCAAAAATATAGATTTTTTTATTTTTCAGTTATTCCGGCACTTTCAAGGGTATAACCGCAGGTCGATACAATAGTAGAATATACCATAGTAGTTTATACGAACGATAGTTTGTCGTATGATTTGAAAATAAAAATGAAAACCGACATCTTGGTAAGTTCACCGCACATTACAGCACATTTGCAAACCCGCACATGCCAACGCTCAAACCGAAGGTTTGCAAAAGAGCTGTAATCTTTCCATCGCACCGGTGGTAGATTGTTGCTTTAGTACTTAAATTTTAGAAAGATAAATAAAATGACTTTTTCTAATTTTGATACCAGAATTAAAAATAAAATTTCGAATATTGGATATAATTTCTAGCTATGGATAATTCTTACTTTATTTATTCTAATGATGACCAAAATATTGATATTGAGAGATTCCATAATTGCACTTGGGAATTTGACAATAATAGTTCTTTAGTCGAATTTGGCTTTGAAATATCTGCAAATTCAATACAAAATAGAAATAATTTGTCTCTCACTCATATTCTCCCTTGGTGTACAGAAAAGTGCGAAGTTAAAGATTTGTATGACGGTCTAAAAGATGCTGATAATAGTAGATTTATTTTTAACGATACGGTAAGTGGTACAGATAGTTTAAATGATAGAAGTAGTAATTTAGGTGTAATATATAAATTTAATGGAAGGAATGTTTTATGTATATTGCCAGTGACTCTTGATAAGACTGTTTCTGGTCGTATAAAAATAGATGTTAATCTTAGTAATTACAATAATTATAATACAACCCCCAAGCCTAATATTTATTTTCGATTTTATGTTAAACCTAAAATGCCATTTATATCTACACGGAAAAATGGAATAGCAAAATCAACTATAATCTATGACATAAAAATTAATGAACGCAGAAATATACCTCATGATATTCTTAATGAGTTAACCAGTAAAGATTTTTGTAGAGTTAAGCATTGTTTTTGTTTTAATATTTTACCAAATAGCTATGAAATTGTCTTTTTTGATAATACGTCACTGAAAAATGTTAGAAATCTTGAATTTAATTCGTTTAATAGATATTTAGGCGATACCCGTATCAAAAAAGACGAATTGATTGTTGTGTTTAATAAAAAAGAAAACTAAGAAGAAGGTTCGGGTTCTTTTACTTTCTTCTCAATATATGCAAAAGAGCGAATAGGTATTGCTCAATTTTCAATGGCAATTTTATTAAACGTCTTTTGTGGACTATTATTTTTTATTGCATCTTTTCGAACTACACCAAAGACTGATACTGCCTTTTTTAAAGTAATATTTGCGTTACCAGTTGAAGTCTATGTTGCAGTTACCGTAATACTTATAACGCTTGGTTACTTCTTATTTCCATATTTACAGAAATTCTATTGTTGGATAAAAGGATATAAAAATGAAAGCATTATTAGATACTAATATCATAATACATAGAGAATCTGGAAAAGTTGTCAATCAAGACATAGGGATTTTGTTTCGTTGGCTCGATAGGGCAAAATACACAAAGAATATTCACCCTGTAACTATTGCGGAAATAAAGAAAAATTCCAATTCTGAGACTGTAAAAGCATTTATGGCGAAAATTGGTAGTTATGAACAAATAGAAATACCTACACCTCTTCAAGAAAATGTAAAAAAGGTTTCAGAAGAATTAGATATAAATGAGAATGACAAAAATGATACTCTTCTTATTAATGAGGTATATTCTGGCAGAGTAGATATATTAATAACTGAGGATAAAAAGATTCATCAAAAAGCTGCAAGATTAAATATATCAGAAAAAGTATTTAAAATAGATCCATTTTTAGAAAAAATATTCTCAGAGCATCCGGATTTGGTTGATTATAAAGTTTTAAATGTCCAAAAAAAGCATTTTGGGCATATAAATTTATCAGATGATTTCTTTACTAGCCTAAAAGAAGATTATCAGGGATTTGACAAATGGTTCCTAAGGAAGACAGATGAATTTGCCTATGTGACCTCAAATAAGGAGAATGAATTAATACTTTCTTTTCTTTATTTAAAAGTTGAAGATGAAACAGAAAATTATCATGACATTACTCCGTCATTTAGCCCTAAAAAAAGATTAAAAGTAGGAACTTTTAAAGTAATAAATAATGGATTTAGGCTTGGAGAGCGGTTTATAAAAATAATATTTGATAACGCTATAGTTAATAAGGTTGATGAAATTTATGTGACAATTTTTGACCATCGTGATGAGCAAAAGAGGTTAATAGAATTGATGGAGCAATGGGGCTTTGTCTTTTGGGGTATGAAAGGAAAAGAAAGAGTATATGTTCGAAATTTTAGACCATCCTTTGAAATTGAAAAATTAAAAGCTAATTATCCATATATCAGCAGAAAAAAGAATGTTTTTTTAGTGCCGATTTATGAATCTTACCATACTGAACTCTTGCCAGACTCAATTTTAAAAACAGAATCTCATCTTGAGTATGTTGAAGATTTTCCTCATAGAAATGGAATAAGCAAAGTTTATGTTTCAAGGGCAATAGAGCCACATCCCAAAACTGGAGATATTCTTATCTTTTATCGAACCGGAGGTTTGTATAAAAGTGTTATTTCAACGATAGGCATTGTTCAGAAAGTGATTTTTGATATAAAAAACGTTGATGATTTTATTTTTCAATGTAGAAAAGGAAGTGTATTTCCTGAAAGTGAGTTAAAAGCAATGTGGAATTATAATGTGCAAAAAAGACCTTTTGTTGTTAGGTTTATGTATATTTATTCGTTTCCACACAGAATAAATATGAAACAATTAATAGATTTGGGGGTTCTAAAGGGAGTTGATGATGCTCCAAGAGGATTTAGACCGATTAGTGTTGAAGAGTTTGAATTAATATTAAAAGAAACTAAGAGTGATGAAAGTTTTATTATCGATTAAACCAGAATTTGCAGAATTGATTTTTGATGGAACAAAGAAATTTGAGTTTCGAAAAGCTATTTTTAAAAACGAAAATATTAAAACTGTTATTGTTTACGCCTCTTCACCAATGCAAAAGGTGATTGGTGAATTTGAAATAGAAACGATAATTAGTGATAACCTCAAAAGTCTTTGGGAAAAGACAAAACAATTTGCAGGGATTGATGAAAAATACTTTTATGAATATTTTGCGGAACGAGAAAATGGATTTGCTATTAAAATAAAAAAGGCATTTAAGTATAAAGAACCTTTGAGCTTGAAAGATGATTTCAAAGTTACTCCGCCTCAATCATTTCTGTATCTAAATTGATATATAGCTTCAGTTAATGACAAGATTAAGATTGTAGCAGGCCACCGCACAAGGTCAAGCACATTTGCAATTCGCACAAAGCCAACCCGCAAACCTAAAATTGCAAAAGAGCTTGCCCTTCTCCTGTCATACTTGGATACTTTCTGCTATCTGGAAAGGATTGTAAAAAAAACAAATACAAAATAACGCCCAGCACTCAACATGCAATATACAAAATTGGGGTTTAATAGGTTATTCAAAAGTTGTGCCTCGCATCAAGTGCCGTCTAGCTTGAAAGAGAATCGCTCCGTAATCCCCAACTTTGCATATTGCCACCGTTGTGTGCGTATTCCGGAAAAGACTCAGCTATTATATTGAACATATCAAAAGGTGAAAATGGCAAATGCAAATTGGTGAAACTTGAAAAGTATATGAATTCATTAAAATCACTTGGCACATTGAGTGAAAACTTTATCAATTTTGAAAGTAATCGATTAACAAAATGTAAGCTGTATATAGAAAACTATGATTGGGATAAATTTAATACATCAACAATCTATGAGGTAACTGATGATACGCCTTGTTCTTGTTTTCTTATAATTATTGGTATAAAAGTCAAGAAATTGTCGATGAAGCAAGAATTATGCAGTATAATAGAAGAGCGAATGTGATAAATGTTAAAATAGGATTATTTACTAGTGGATTTCTACAAGAATACCTTGCTTATGAGCGGCTTATCAAAGTTGGCAACCAATGGCTAATTGACAAGATAGAATTAAAGTATGAGTAAAAATAAAAACAACACCAACAAGCGGTTCATAAAACATTGGGGGTTAAGTGGTAAGGCAAGTGTGACACTCGCTGGCAAGGTTCTTATCGGTTGATAGGTTCGTAGCTCCGAAATCCCCAACGTTTCATACCGCCAGCCGTCAGACTGTGCAAAAACTCACGGATATTGTTAAT
>JANXXY010000245.1 GCA_025350365.1 Bacteroidales bacterium
AAATAATAAGTTTTTGATACGTTGTTAGGTATAATAATATACCTAACCAACTTTGTAACTTTAAAACTCCTGCTGATCATGCATAAATATTGTTTAATTTTGAGAAAAACATATCCATTGAATTAAACTAGAAATGAAACAATTATACCGTATTGTTTGTCCCTTTTTGTTTTTTGTTGTAATGTTGATTTATAATAATGAGCTTTATGCACAGCCAGATAGACCTTTAGTGCATTTTACGCCCCTAAAAAACTGGACGAACGATCCTAACGGATTGGTGTATGCTAATGGCGAATATCATATTTTCTATCAGTTCAACCCGTTTGATATCAACTGGGGGCATATGAGCTGGGGACATGCTGTGAGTTATGACCTTGCACATTGGAAACATCTGTCGGTTGCTATCCCCGAAGATACGGTAATGATATTTTCAGGTAGTTGTGTGGTTGATAAAGATAATACTTCAGGTTTTTTCACAAAAAATGGGGAACAAAATATTGTTGCCATTTACACAGGACACCAGGAAAAAAAGCAAGCACAATATCTGGCATTTAGCTCCAATAGTGGCCGTACTTTTACTAAGTATAACGCTAATCCTGTTTTAGATTTGCATAAAAAAGATTTCCGCGATCCGAAAGTCTTTTGGCATAACCCATCATCTCAATGGATTATGTTAGTTTCATTGCCCACCGAGTATAAACTATTATTTTTTGGATCGAAGAACCTGACCCAATGGAAACAGCTTGGAGAATTTGGAAATCAAGGTAATACTGAAAGTATTTGGGAATGTCCCGATATGTTTGAATTGCCGATACCAAATCAACCTGGCCAAACCAAATGGATTTTAGTTGTTTCAGGATCTAATCCGCAGAAGGGCTTTGTTGGTATGCAATATTTTGTGGGCGATTTCGATGGAAAAACCTTTACTAACGATCATCCGCCAAGTCAGGTTCTTTGGATGGATTACGGGAAGGATTATTATGCGGCCATTTCATTTAACAACATCCCTGAAAAGGATGGCCGAAAAATTATGATTGGGTGGATGAATAACTGGGCATATGCCGATAAAATACCGGCAACTACGTGGCGGGGAACCATGGCCTTTCCGAGAGAAATCTCATTAAAAAAGACTGATTTTGGTTTCAGGATTCTACAACAACCTGTAAACGAAATAAAAAAGTTACGAAAAAAAGGGATTATGATCATCAAATCCGATATCGATAAAATACAGAGCAATATGTCAGCGGGCTGGTTCTCAAACGACGTATATGAAATTGATATTATGTTAGATATGGGCTCGGCATCAGATGCGGGTATATCAATTCTTTCAGGAAAATCTGAAGAAACACTTATTGGGTATAATAAAATTTCAAAGCAGCTGTATATCGACCGTCGTAGTTCCGGTCGTACCGATTTTGCTTCTAATTTTGGCTCGATAGATAAGGCTCCATTGGAAGATAAAAAAGGCATTGTAAATCTCCATATTTTAGTTGATAAAAATTTAATTGAAGTATTTGGTAACGAGGGTATTTCTACCATCAGTAGCATTGTATTCCCTGTCGAAAAAAAACACACAGTTCATTTTTACCAGCAAGGTGGTAAGGCAAAAATTGTTTCCTATAAACGTTGGAGTTTGGAATAGCTCAACCGATTATTCTGTTGGTTCTTCGTTTAAATCTCCCAAAACCACGGATGATTCGGTATACGGTAATTCCTGTACTTCCCTGAGTTTGCTCTGAATTTTACGGGTACGAGATCCAACGAGTTCGTCGATGTCCTCTCCGGCCTTTTGGATCTTCTCCTGAGCCTTTTTTAAAACATCGCCAAAGCGTGAAAACTCTGTTTTAACAGCACCCAGAATTTTCCATACTTCACTGGATCGTTTTTCAATTGCAAGGGTACGGAAACCCATCTGTAAACTATTGAGAATAGCAGCTAAAGTGGTTGGACCGGTAACTACAATTTTATATTCGCGTTGCAATGTTTCCAGCAGATTGGTTCGACGCACCACTTCTGCAAATAAACCTTCAACAGGTAAAAACATGATTCCAAAATCGGTCGTATAAGGTGGGTCGATGTATTTGTCGCGAATGTCTCTGGCAAACTTCTTAATACTGTTTTCGAGCGACTTACCAATGGTTGCTACCAAAGCAGCATCGCCAACATCATATGCTTCAAGCAATGCATGGTAATCTTCGAGCGGAAATTTGGAATCGATGGGTAAATAAACCGGATTGCCGGCATCGTCTTTTCCGGGAAGTTTAATGGCAAATTCTACGTTTTCGCGTGTATCTTTTTTGGTAACCACGTTACGATCGAACTGCTCAGGGCTTAGAAGTTGGTCAAGAATATTCCCGAGCTGGATTTCTCCCAGAATCCCACGGGTTTTTACATTCGATAAAACTCTTTTTAAATCGCCTACTCCTGTTGCGAGGGTTTGCATTTCGCCTAAGCCTTTGTGCACCTGCTCAAGACGTTCGCTCACCTGATTAAACGATTCGGTGAGACGCTTTTCCAACGTTGTCTGGAGTTTTTCATCAACGGTGGCACGCATCTCATCTAATTTTTTAATATTCTCATCCTGAAGAGTTTTCAATCGAGTTTCGACAGTTTCACGGATTTTTTCGAATTGCGACATCAGGGAATCAAGCTTTTGACGCTGTAACTCATTAAAATCGCGAACATTCAGTGAGAATTTTTCTTCGAATGATTTGAGCGATTTTGTTAATTCCTCTCTATTGGTGCGATCGCTGGTAGCCTGCTGTTCCCTAAAATTTTTAAGTTGGAAAGCAAAAGCTTCAAGTTGATCTTTTTGCAAATTTCCTATATTGGTAATCGTTTTTGAAATAATTTCGGAAAAAGTTTTAAGTGACGAAAGGGTTTCTTCCCTATTATCTTTTGAAGAACGCAATAATTCCTCCCGATTTCTCGAAAACTCTTCGCGAATGGATGAGTCGAGCCGCGCAAATTGATCGTTTATCTGGGTAAACCTAAGCTGTATATCGGAAGTTGTTCTCTGGTTTGAATTTCGTAGTTGTAAAACCAGCACCATAATCATAAGGAACAAAATTCCAATCAATAAAAAAGTTGAGAAGGACATAGTCAAACAATAATTTTTTGTTAAAGATATTGAAATTTGTATTGCCAAATTTCATGATGAAAACAAATGAATCAAAATTAATGATTAATAAATCGGCTAATAAACCAATTTGCCAAAGTAAAATCAGGAGATTAATTATATTTTTGTGACAATGGAATAGTCGGGCAACCCTATACAATAAACCCATTAACAATCACTAATAACTATCAGTATATGTATTTTCTATTTTCAAAACTTCTCACATTTTTGCTTTCACCTTTTTTCTGGGTCATTATCTTGCTTTTCATCACATTATTCGCAAAAAAAGCAAATAGAAAACGTAATTACCTAATCATTTCTATTCTGGTATTATTTGTATTCTCAAACGCGTTTTTAAGTAATGAAGTAAATAACCTATGGGAGGCTAAACCAGTAAAATTAACTAATTTAGGAAAATACGATTATGCTATCGTATTGGGTGGATTTTCATCATACGATACTACCTATTCAAAAGTAAATTTTCATGAAGCCAGCGACCGCATGTGGCAAGCCTTGCAATTGTATCATCTTAAAAAAGTAAAAAAGCTTTTTATTACCGGAGGATCAGGCAAACTGATGCATCAGGATGAATCTGAAGCGGATAAGGTGAAAACTTTTCTGATATCGATAAATATACCGGAATCTGATATTATCATGGAAATGACATCGCGAAATACCCACGAGAATGCTTCAAATACAGCATTATGGTTAAAAAAACATCATCCGAATGCACAATGTTTGTTAGTAACTTCAGCCAGCCATATGCGCAGGGCTTTGGGATGCTTCAAGAAAGAAAATGTAAACGTTACGTCCTTTGTAACAAACTATTACGCAGAAAAACGAACCTTTCAATTTGATAGGTTGATTATTCCATCAGTTGAAGTATTAATGGGCTGGCAGGCTACAATAAAGGAAATGTTTGGTTATCTTACCTATAAGATTATGAGGTATTGCTAATTTTTTCTTTTCCTTTTGGATTTGAAGAGCTTTTCAATTAAATCAGGCCTGTTTATTTTCAGTAATTCCTGCTGTATCTGGTGTCTGTTTTCGGGTTTATAATAAAAGAAAAATCGTTGCTGTGCTTTTTTCTCATCGGGGTTTCGTGCTGTATATACCGGTTTCATGGTATATGGATCAACACCGGTGTAATAAATAGCCGTAGCCAAAGTCATAGGAGTTGGAGTAAAATCCTGAACTTGTTCGGGATAATATCCCAATTGTTTAAGTTCGGCTGCTAACTCAGCCATATCGCTGGCTTTCGATCCCGGATGACTTGAAATAAGATAAGGGACAATTTGTTGTTTCAATCCGGCCTGACGGCAAATATTTTCGAAATCAATTTTAAGACGGAGAAACATGGCAAACGATGGTTTTCGCATATTCTTCAATACATGCGGCACATTGTGTTCGGGAGCCACTTTTAATCGTCCGGAGACATGCTTCAAAACCAATTCCTTTAAGTAAATCCGTGCCTGTTTTTCCATTTCCGCATCATTTAATCCATAAAACAAATCGTAACGAATTCCGCTACCGATAAATACTTTTTTTATACCGGCTATGGCTGACACTTTGTTGTATAATTCAGTCAACGATTTGTGTGAAGCATTCAGATTATTACAAACCGAAGGATAAATACAAGAGACCCGACGGCATTTGGCGCAGATGAATAAATCTTTTCCACGCATGCGGTACATATTGGCTGAAGGGCCACCCAAATCGGAAAGGTTGCCATGAAACCCCTCAGTTTCAGTCACCTTTTTCACTTCTTCCAGAATAGATTTTTCAGAACGGCATAGAATATGTTTTCCCTGATGAGCCGAAATGGTGCAAAAACTGCATCCTCCAAAGCATCCGCGGTGGATATTCACTGAATCACGAATCATATCATAGGCCGGAATAGCTTCCTTATCGTGATAACGGGGATGTGGCATCCTGGTAAAGGGTAAACTGTATGGAAGATCTATTTCCTGTTGGGAATAATCAATAAATGGAGGGTTAATAACAATGGTTTTATTTCCGGAGCATTCAAGCAAACGAGCGGCATCATCACGGTTCGATTCTTCCTCGGTTATTTTAAAATTTCGGGCATAATTAAGCTTGTCCTTTTTACAATCTTCGTAGGAAAGCAAAGAGATTGTGCGATTAAAACTTAAATCAATAAGGTTATCATTCCGGTTAATGGCAAATGCTGTTTGAGGAATATCGTGCAACGAATTTATCAATTCCCCTTTTTTAAGCCTGTCAACTATGGATTTAATTGGTTTCTCGCCCATTCCGTAAACGAGTAAATCGGCTCCACTGTCAATTAATACGGAGGGCTTGAGTGAATCGCTCCAATAATCGTAATGTGTTAACCGTCGAAGAGAGGCCTCAATACCTCCAATAATAACCGGAGTTTGAGGATATATTTGCTTCAAAATTTGGGTATACACGGTTGCTGCATAATCAGGCCTTGCTCCTGCCTTGCCGCCCGGCGTAAATGCATCTTCGGAGCGCAGTCGCAGGTTGACTGTGTAGTGGTTGATCATTGAATCCATATTGCCGGCAGAAACAGCGAAGAACAACCGTGGCGTTCCCAGCTTTTTGAAATCGCGTAAATCGTCGCGCCAGTTTGGTTGCGGAACAATAGCTACCTTCAGGCCAAGGTGTTCAAGCCAGCGGGCAATAACTGCAGGGCCAAACGATGGATGGTCAACATAGGCATCACCTGAAAAAAAGATAACATCAACTTCGGACCAACCAAGAAGTTTTATTTCCTTCGCAGAGGTTGGCAACCAGCTGGTATAAGGGTACTTTTGCATAGAAAGGTTCACGGTTGCAAAAGTAATGGAAATTTATCTGAATATATAATTAGCGATAATGGAATGATGGGTACATAAATAATCAAAATCATCACAAAACCCATATTTTCCCAAATTACATTTTTTGCGCAATGATAATCAAATCATTAGAAAATGTACCATCTGTCTCAGGATAATTTTGTTGGAGAACGTCCAAAATTCGAAATCCGTTATCTTCCAAATGTACAGTTAAAAATTCCTTGCTGTAATAATAAATATAAACAGGCATCTCACCGCTAAAACTGGTGCACTCAAATCCTGATTTTGAACCTTCCATGCAACTTAAGTACAAATGACCATTGGGCTTAAGAATCATTGAAATATCCTTTATTAAATCCACCGTCTCCTTGTATTCAAGATAGGGTATACAAAAGGATGCCAACACACCTTCAAACGACGATGAATTAAAAGATATTTTTCGAATATCAGCAACATGAAAAAAACCAGATGGCACGTTTACCTTCGCTCTTTTTATCATCTCTTCCGATAAGTCAATACCATGGATATTACAATACCCTTGAATTTCACATAAATATTTGCTGTTATTTCCGGGTCCGCAGCCCAAATCAAATATTTTTGCATTCAGAGGTAAGTAACTACAAAATTTATCCAGAAAACCGGAATATGAAGTGACATCCATGAAACGTTTTTCATATAACTCTGCACAACAATTATAGGTATTGACTGATATTCGATTATGATCTAACAATTGTAAAGACATATAATTAAGGTTTTAAACAAACATACCAAAAAGTGCTGAAAATTGTCTTCATTCAGAACGATTAATTTATTTTTATATATGATTCAATGTTGTTTAGTAAGAAAATTAAACTCTGGCAGGTTCTTTGGACTCTGCCATGTTTCCGGGTTTTAGTTTGACCTTCCAGAGTCGATAGACCGGGAAGAGTCCAATAGAACTACTAACTAAACGACATGTATATATGATTCGTTAATATTTTAAAACCCTGTAAAATATTCTTAATTTCAAGCAATGGGCGCTAATACAAAGCAACCTGAACGTGTTAAATTTATCACAGATAATATACCGGCATTTCGATATGTTTGGGTTGAATTTCATTATCATTGTAAAAAACTTTACATGAAAGCTCATTGTATACAACATGTTCCTTTCGAAGGTATGGCAGCTATTGAAACATGGCTGGTTAAGCAACATTTCGAAATTAGCTACACCCGTTTTTTCGAGTCGGACAAGTTGCCTTCGCTACATGATATCGATTGGATCATCATCATGGGTGGACCAATGAGTGTGAACGATGAAAGGGAGTTTTCGTGGTTAAATCCGGAGAAAAACTTTATTCGTCAATGTGTTGAAAAGGGAAAAGTGGTTGTAGGTATCTGTCTTGGAGCTCAACTTATAGCAAATGCTCTGGGAGCAAAAGTTTACAGAAATACACAAAAAGAAATTGGGTGGCTTCCTATTCAAAAAATAAAATCAACTAAAAATGGTGAGCTTTTTACTGAACTACCAGACCAACCTATTGTTTTTCATTGGCATAGCGAAACTTTTGATCTACCTGCAGGCGCTGTCCTTATTGCTAGTTCTGAAGCATGTAAAAACCAGATTTTTGCTATTGGAAAGAATGTGATCGGATTTCAATGTCATTTGGAGGTTACTGCCAAATCGTTGCAGGAAATGATTTTAAATTGCAAATCTGAAATTAAACCAGCTCCATTTATCCAAACAGAACAGGAAATTCTGCGAAAAGAAAAACTACATTCAAACCAAATGAATAAAATATTATTTGAGATCCTTGATCGGCTATTGGCTGGTGAATAGCATATCTAATTTTTGATTTTTATTTCAACCTATTTCCCGTTTTTTATATACTCGATGGCCCTATCCATTATCTCATCTTTTCCAAGAAGCACATTTTTCAAACTAGATTCTACCTTAATATCGGGTAAAATTCCTATTTGCTGAATCATTTTCCCATCGGGATAATAGTAACCTAAGCCGGAAAAATAAACATCCAATCCACCAGGCAACGGCAGTTGTGAAACATCGCCAAAAGCGCCTGCAGTTTCAGTTCCTATAACCACCGGGTGCAAAGCATGTCGTAATGCCATAATGGTTATTTCCGCCTGACTCATGGTATTGCTGTTTGCAAGAAATATAACTTTGCCTTTATAACAGTTGGAATTTCGCTTACCGGCTACCATTGGTTTTCCCCATTTAATCATTCCAGGATAATCGTAATCGGGTTCGGCAATGGATGCAAATACAACTCGCCTATCGAGTAGCTTGTTAGCTAATGGATAGATGGTCCAGTTAGGATAATTACGGCTATCAATAATCAGGTATTTGGTTTTATTAAGTTTCTTAAAAGCATCTTCAATATCATTTTGTTTCAAAAATCCCATATTAATATAACCAACAGAATCATTAAGCAGTTTCCATGGAGATTTATCGTACTTGCCAATATATTTTTTACTGATTTCAACTGTTTTAATTTCTTTAAATACTGAATCGCTGCCACGCCTCAGGAGAATTTTAGATGAATCAGTTTTCACAACTGATAGCCACAAGTTTACCCGATAATCAAGATAAGCTTTATTAGAAGCTGGCTGATAGCGTGAATAATGATTTATCAAAACATCAAGTTCGTTGCCATCGATTTTCAGTACTCTGTCGCCAATTTTTACGCCTGCTTTCTGGCATAAAACAGAATCGACAAACCTTACAATGTAATAAGCCGTATCGAGTTTACGAATTTGAAACGGTATAATTTTACGCCCCGAAAAATAATCAACATTCCTATCAACAATAAATCCATGACCATCATTGAGGCGAGCCGCCATTTCCTGCATGGTTCTAAAATAGAAATAATCTGTTTTTGTGTTATATAACCGGGGGATGAATTCGATATATAGCGAGTCCCAATTCTTTAGCAGATATCGATAAGGATAATAATAATTGATCAGATTCCAAAACCTGCAAAAGGCAAGAAAACGATAGGAATGGTCGGGCAACAAAACATCGCCATATCTTCTTTCATGGGGAAAGATTGGGTTTCCTACATTTTTTTGACGACTGACATACACATTATTTATTGGAACATAATTTTTATAGATGTATGCAAGTCTTTGTGAAACGTAGGGGACAAAAACATTTGTATCGTTCATCCAGCCCATATTAAGGTTGATTTTCAAACTATCGTTGAATGATTTTGGGCAAGTAGGACAAAAGTTTACAGTACCGGCATTATCTATAATTTTTAACAGAAGACTATTGAATTCATCCTTGCTGTTAACAAGGAGTATACGATCATAATTATTGGTAAGCACCGTATCCCATTCACACTTACCTTTTGAAATATCCGGATGATAATATTTGAGAAATCCCCAAACCTTTCCTAGAGCAGCCAAACGATAGATATCATTTTTCTTTATTTGTTGAGAAAAAGTTGAGTTATTTACAACAATTGTTATCAGAAAAGCGATTACGAATGAATGCTTTAACATATCATTGGTTTGAGGTTCGATTATATGAAAGTTGCAAAAAAAAACAGTAGTAACCGAGAAACAATTTGACTTTGAGATTTCTCACTTCGTTCGAAATGACAATCAGCGATTTATGGTTAGTCGGAGAGGGTGGTTTGCGGTAAAGCCG
>JANXXY010000251.1 GCA_025350365.1 Bacteroidales bacterium
TCAAGAGTAACCGAGAAACAATTTGAATTGGAGGTTTATCACTTCGTTCAATTTGACAATCAGCTATTTATGATAAAAACTAAAATAAACGTTTGTCATTCAGAGCGAAGCGAAGAATCTTATTATTTTAGTCGGTCAGTAGTGATTTTATTTCCATGTATTTCCATTTATTTCAATGTATTTCAATCTATTTCCATGTATTTCCATCTATTTCTTTTTATTTCAATGTATTTCAATTTTATTTCAATGTATTTCAATCTATTTCAATCTATTTCCGTCTATTTCAACTTCTTCTTTAAAAATGAATTAACAAGATTAAAAAATGGTTCCGGCTGTTCGGAATGAACCCAATGGCCTGCATCTCTTATGGTTTCAATTATTGCATTCGGAAAAAATATGCCAATTAATGCCTCCTGTTCCTTATTAATATAGTCAGATTTTTCACCTTTAATAAACAAAACAGGAAATTCAGTAATTGATGCACCTTTCAGAATTTTTTCCATTGAAATTGATCCCATAATTACCGGCATTGCTTTACTAATAGCATCAATATTGAGTTTCCAGGCATATGAATTGTCCTGATTGCGATGCACATTCTTCATTAAAAATTGCCTGATCGTTTGGTCTTTAATCGTTTTAGCCAATTCGTTGTCAATTTGCACCCTACTTGTAAAAGATTCAAAATCTATACTTAACATAGAATTTACAATATTCAGATGCGCTAAAACCTGAGGAGAATATTGATCGATGTTTGCATAACCTCCGGGACCTATATCAACAACAATCAATTTATCGACTTTGGCTGGAAACAAAGCTGAAAAAACCATGGCTGTTTTTCCCCCCATCGAATGACCCAGAATAATCGCCTTCTCAATTTTTTCAGCAACCATCAGTTCGTTCAAATCCTGCGACATTGCATCATATGAATGTACCGGATGGTGGGGCGATCGCCCGTGATTGCGCTGATCAACAAGATATACCGTATGATCGGTGCTTAGTTTACGCGCAATGCTAATCCAGTTGTCCGAGAGACCATATAAACCATGTAAAATTATTAATACGGGTCCTTCTCCAATTTTTTGAAAATAAAGTTGCATGAAGTTACACTGGTTAACCCTTTAATTGATCAAGATATAGGTGAATGGTTTTTTCCAGACCCAAGTATAGAGCGTCTGAAATTAATGCGTGTCCAATCGAAACCTCTGATAGAAATGGAATTTGTTCGGCGAAATATTTCAGATTCTGTAAATTTAAATCATGGCCGGCATTTACCTCTAAACCAATAGATTTGGCTAATTGGGAGGCTTTAATAAAAGGTTCTATAGCATTCTTTTTGTCATTAGGGAATTCCGTAGCATAAGGTTCGGTATAAAGTTCAATTCTATTTGTGCCGGTTTTTGCTGCATATTCAATCATTTGTAAATCAGCATCTACAAAAATAGAAGTTCTTATACCATTTTGCTGAAATTCTTTAACCATATCTGTCAGAAATAACAGGTTTTTTAAAGTATCCCATCCATGGTTAGAAGTGATAGCATCATGGGCATCCGGTACAAGAGTTACCTGTTCCGGTTTTACCGCCAAAACTAAATTGATAAATAATGGATTGGGATTACCTTCAATATTAAATTCAGTTGTTATCTTTGATCTGATTTCGCGAACGTCGTTATACCGGATATGCCGTTCATCGGGCCTGGGATGCACTGTAATTCCCTGAGCGCCATATTTTTCGCAATTGATGGCAGCTTCAAGTACATTGGGCATATTTCCCCCGCGGGAATTTCTGATGGTGGCGATTTTATTAATATTTACGCTTAGACGGATCATTTTTATGATTTATTTACAATAAATTATCCAAAAATGTGTTAAATTTAAGGTTGCAAAGCTAATAGGAATTTATCAGATTATTAAAATATGCTGGCAAAAGAATTGATTTCAGATGTTGTACCTGCCTTGAAAACTTCAGATTCGGGAGTTAAAGCCTTGTATTGGATGGATATTTTCAGGATCTCACATCTTCCGATAGTAAACAATACTGAATTTCTCGGTTTAATCTCAGATGCTGATATATATGATATGAATTCGCCTGATGAACCAATAGGAAATCATAATTTATCACTCTTTAGTCCTTATGTTGAAGAAAACCAACATGTATATGAAGCAATTGAATTAGTATCGAAATTGCAATTATCTGTGGTGCCGGTAATTGACCAAAATAAGAATTATTTAGGCATGATCACTTCCCAACGTTTAATGCAGTATATGGGTGATTTATATGCAGTTAAAAATCCAGGGGGTATAATAATTCTTGAGCTTAACGTCAACGATTATTCGCTAACCCAGATTGCCCAGATAGTAGAAGGGAACGATGCTAAAATTCTTAGCCTTTATATAACTTCACCACCCGACTCTATAAAATTGGAAGTGACGCTAAAAATTAACAGAATTGACCTTTCATCTATCATACAAACATTTGTGCGGTTTGATTATACCATTAAATCCTCATTTATGGACGATCATGAAATGGATAATCTGTATAATAATCGTTATGAGCATTTTATGCATTTTTTAAATATTTGATATGTTACTTACAACACTTCGGGAAATTTTTAGCAATATTTTTAAAATGAAATACTTAGATATATATTGAAATATTTCTTTATTTCTATGTATTTCAACGTATTACTTTTTTTACCAATGCAGAAGTTGAAAAATTTCTGAACTATTAACTTACCAACATCAATGAAAATAGCAATTTTTGGAAAACAATTTAATGATAATTTCAATACCATTGTGTATAGCCTTCTTTTAAAGCTATCAACAAATAAAATTGACCTATTTATTCATCGTAGTTTTTTTGAATACCTGGTAAATCAAAAGAAATTTTCGTTTGAATTTAGTGGGTTTTATGATAATTGTGAAAATTTACCAGGCGATATTGATTTTTTGATCAGTATCGGTGGAGATGGAACCTTTTTAGAGGCCATTACTTATATACGTGATACAGGCATTCCAATAATAGGGATTAATTCCGGACGATTAGGTTTTTTGGCTAATATTGCGGGGAGTGAAGTGGATAAATCCATTGACGATCTGCTTTCGAAAAATTATAATATTGATGAACGATGCATCCTGGAACTAAGTTCATCTCAACCACTTTTTCCCGATTTTCCTTTTGCTTTGAATGAATGTACAATTCAAAAAAACGGTTCGTCTCTTATAACCATTCATGTATATAGTGATGGTGTTTTTCTTAATTCATACTGGACTGACGGCCTGATTGTTGCAACGCCTACAGGTTCTACGGCATACTCGTTAAGTGTAGGAGGGCCGATTGTAACCCCGCAGTCACATGCTTTTATCATTTCTCCAATAGCACCTCACAACTTAACCGTCAGACCATTAATAATTCCCGATTTATCGAGCCTTACATTAATTGTTGAAGGAAGAACAAATTCATTTTTTGTTACATTGGATTCCAGATCGGTAATTTGTGAATTGAAAACTGAAATTACTTTATCAAAAGCTTCATTTCCAGTAAGAATGATAAAACTTCCACAGATTGATTTTTATACTACATTGCGAAACAAATTGATGTGGGGAGTTGATAAAAGAAATTGAATAATAAAAACTTTTTTGTAATTTTTAAATAATAATATAATGTTGTTTAGTTAAGAATTTTTCTTTTAACCCCAACCCCTTAAAAAGAGGCTATAACTTGACTACTAAACAAGTTAGCCCTCCTTTTTTAAGGAGGATTGGGAGGTTAATAAAGCTTAACTAAAACGACATTGCTTAATAATAGATTTTTTATTAAAACCAACAGGTTAACAAGTATTTAATTTTTTGTACTTTTGTACTCAAATTCGTTTAAGCTATGAATCCACCATGTTGTTTTCAACACACTAAAACGCATGAGAAAAAGCAACATGCAAGTTATAAACTGACAATTAAAAGCAAGGTTTTTCGGATG
>JANXXY010000260.1 GCA_025350365.1 Bacteroidales bacterium
ATTCCCTTTTCCATTCCTTCAATTACGCCTTCTTCCCTTGCCGTATCAAGAGAGTTTTTTAAATCGCGGTAATATTTTAAACTATCTTCATATGACCGGACTTCTTCAGGGGTAAATTTTGCAATTTCAGCGCTTGCAAATAACTTTTCAAATATTGATTCTCTTAATTTATCAGGGATTCGTTCTAACTTGTTTAGATTGCGAATGACATATAGCCATTTCTCAAACCTTGTTGTCAATTCGTCAATAGTCTTATTAAACTTTGGCATTTCCAGATAAATAAAAGTAAGTTTATCATAAAACACCTTCTTTGTTTCCAGCTCAGTCAATTTAACATTATAACGATATTTATCTCTATCGTTTTTGTCGGAGTCAAAAACAAAATCAAGAATTCCAATAGTATAAACTGATTTCAATTCATAATTCCAGTCTGCTTTCTGTGCTTGTTCACGAATTGGGAAGGTTGAATAATAGATGGATCTGTCTTTAAAAAAATTTTGTTTTGTTTTTTGAAGCTCAACGATGAATTTTTCTCCTTTTTCGTTTTCACAATACAAATCAAAAATGGCTTTTCTGTCTGCTTCCGTGGTTCCCAATTGTTCAGTTTTCAGATAGGTCAAATTCTTAATCTCTCCTTGCTCTTCTTTGAGTAATTCATTCAGAAAATCAAGAAGCAAATCCTTATTGGGTTCTTCTCCGAAAAGTCTCTTAAAACCATAATCGGTGAAAGGATTGATATATTTTTCAATAAACTCGGCCATTATAGTGTGTTTTTCACAAAGATAAGCAATTTTACTTTTTACTGCTTATACTTTGTTTTTTACTATCTTATTCATAACCTAATACTTCGATATATTTTTTTAAGGTACTGATAATGAGTGTAAATTCAAAAAATCAAATTAATTGTAACTGGTTTTAGCCAATCATTTTTAAATTATTTCATTTTCAATTTTTCAAATTTAACGAAGTGTTGTAACCATATCTTGTATATTTGTAAAAGACTTTCACATGATAGCTTCGTGCTGCCGCCGCTAATTAAAAAACCATCATGTATCTTGTAGATAATGTTCAATGATTGTAACAATAAATAAAATTATAGTTTCATGAATATTGCTTTTCTTGATGTTAAAACCATTGGCATTGTTTCCAATCTTAATCTTATTGAAAGGTTGGGCGATTATATGCAATATTCATTAACCAAACCGGAGGAAAGGCTGGAACGGCTTAAAAATATTGATATTGTTATAACTTGTAAAGTTGTTATTGACCACAAAATTATTGATGCTTGTCCACAATTAAAACTGATTTGTGTTGCAGCTACCGGAACCAATAATGTGGATTTAGAGTATGCACTCCAAAAAGGAATTCAGGTTAAAAATGTAATAAATTATTCCACCGAAAGCGTTGCGCAGTTAACTATTGCAATAATTTTGAACCTGGTAAACCATCTGAATTATTTCGACCGCTATGTAAAAAGTGGAGGATACGCACATAGCGATATATTTACCCATTATGGACCAGAATTTTACCAACTGATTGGGAAAAGAGCCGGAATTATAGGGTTAGGAAATATTGGTAAACGAGTAGCACGTTTACTCGAGACCTTCGGGATGGAAATTGTATATTATTCAACTTCCGGGAAAAATAACAACAACGATTATCTTCGTATGGAACTAGCGGAATTAATGTTAACAAGTGATATTGTCACAATTCACTCTCCATTGAATGATTCTACCAGAGGTCTAATAAATAAAGGCAACCTGAAGCTAATGAAGCCAACAGCGTTTTTAGTAAATGCTGGCAGGGGTGGTATTATTAATGAGTACGACCTTGTTGAAGCTATCAATTTGGAATTGATTGCAGGTGCAGGTATTGATGTATACGAATTTGAACCAATCGCAACAGATAACCCACTTCTCTCCACTATACATCCTGAACGGCTGGTGCTTACACCACACATCGCATGGACTAGCGTTGAAGCCAGAGAATTGTTGATCCAAAGGGTCGCCGAAAATATCATAAAGTTTATTGGCGATAATTGAAACGCCAATTAACATTTAATCATCTTGTTATTGAGTTTTTGAATCCTGATCTAATTCCTTTAGAATATGTTTCTTTTTTGTGTGGCGAAGCATTTTGGCTTCAATATGGAAAATTATTTCTGTTGCAATGTTTTTGGCTTGATCACCAACTCGTTCGAGTTTTCTGATAATAGAAATAACATAAAGCGAATCGCGTACCTGATCGTTATTTTTCTTAATCCATTCGCAAATTACATCCTCAGCGTTCCCCGTTAACTTATCAAGTTCATCATCGAGTTGGAATACCGAGCGAACCAGTTTGGGTTCTTCATTTTCAAAAGCTTCCAATGCATTATTAAGCATAGTAGTGCTTATGGAAAACATTTCATTTATTTTAGCTTCTTTCAGTAGCTTTTTGTCGAAATTTTTACTGAACTCCTCCGTACATCCTGCTATTGTATTTGCATAATCGCCAACTCGTTCAAGATTATAGTTAACCTTAAGGACCGCCAGAACAAACCTTAAATCAACAGCCAAAGGATTAAACAATGCCAATAAGTTTTCGCAGTCCATATCTAGCTTAAGCTCGTAAGCATCTACACGCTTTTCATTAACTTTTACTTCTTTTGCAAGGTCTTTATCTAAAGTATTTATTGATTTATGTGCTTTTTCGAGCTGACTAAGCACCAGTAGCCACATTGAAATTACTGATGACTTTAATGTTTTGAGTTCTGTATCG
>JANXXY010000298.1 GCA_025350365.1 Bacteroidales bacterium
TGAAAAATGCTACTATTGCACCTTTATCGTTTATGTTTCTGTTTATTGTTTTTATAAGCTGTCAGGATAAACTGTATGAAAAATACCAGGCGAGTGTACCTGTTTATATGTCGTATAACGATTTGCGCGAAGCAGTTAAAAATACAGAACCTCAGGCATTGATAAACCCCGGGAAGATATATTTTAAAGATAAGTACATTTTCATTAACGAGTATTTCAAAGGAATTCATGTAATTGATAATCATGATCCGGCAAACCCGGTGGAAAAAGTGTTTATCGATATTCCGGGAAATGTTGATATGGCCATTAAGGATAATACGTTGTATGCCGATAGTTATATCGACATAGTTGCTATTGATATAGCCGATTTAAACAACATAAAAGAAATCTATCGAATTAAAGATGTTTTTCCTTATACCGTTCCTGTTAAAAAAGTTGATTTAACCGATGAGGTAATTGACCAAACCAAAGGGGTTGTTGTGCGCTGGGAGGTAAAGGAAATTGAAAAAGAAATAAAACGCCAACCACAGCCATATCCGGGTCCATATTATTATTATGAAAACTACTCTTTTGCGGATAAGGGCCTTATCAATTCGTCCTCAACAAGTTTACAAAGTGGAACCAGTGCTGGCGGTGCGTCTTCCTCTGGTATTGGGGGTTCTATGGCTCGGTTTGCGATCCAAAACCAGGCGCTGTATGTGCTTGCAGGATATACAATAAAAGTACTTGATATTACTAACGTAAAACAACCGGTGACAGTCGATCCCGTAAACAATACATGGGGTATTGAAACTATTTTTTTGAATGGTAATTATATGTATATCGGCGCACAAAATGGAATGACTATTTATGATGTTACCGATGCTCTTATGCCCAAATGGGTTTCAAATTATAGCCATATTACTTCGTGCGATCCGGTGGTAGTGGAGGGTGATTATGCATATGTAACGTTGCGGTCAGGACGCATTTGCCGAAACGCTCTAACCAATCAACTTGATGTTATTGATATTAAGGATAAAAAGACACCTACGCTTGTTAAATCGTATAGTTTTACCTCACCAAACGGACTTGGAATAGATAATAAAACGTTGTTTATTTGCGATGGTGATGATGGTTTGAAGATATTTAATGCTACCGACATTTATCATATAACCACCAACCCTATTGCTCAATTTAAAGATATTCAGGCTACGGATGTAATTCCGGTAAACGGATTGTTGTTTATGATTGGAAAGGATGGGTTTTATCAATACGATTATTCGAACCTTGCCAATGTGAAGTTGATTAGCAAAATTGAAATAAAAAAGTAATAATTTCTATTTTTTTCAATGAACAAAACGATAAAAGGTAAGTTTAAAGATGATATGTTTTTACAACCTGATTTTTCTGACAAGTCAACACTAGAGAAATACTCTTCAGCATTTTCTCTGTCCGACATGGAAATATTTGTTTTCCCTGAATTGCTTTTTCCATTAGTTATTTCGAATATCATGAGCCCAATTCTTTGGGCATGGCGCGACGATCCGTGGTTTAGAGATGTTCATAAGAAATCATATAACTTTAAAGTAAACAGAATAAAGCAATACATAATGGATCATTATGTATTTAATCTCGATCTGGAAACCTGGGGCCTTACCCAAAAAAATACAGAAATAAGCAGGTTTAAGGATTTTATTGACATGGATATCTTAAAGCAATCAAACGCTTTATTCGGATACGAAGGTGATAAATACTATTTTGATATTGATATAAGGAGACATTTTGGATTGGATAAATACACTACCGATACTATCCCTTATTGGAAAACCGAAACTATTGAAGCCATGGATGCGTTTCGCTTCAAGGAATCCTTTTCAGCTGGTGCAGGAGAGTGTGTTTCATTGTCGGCTTTGTATGCCGCTGCACTTTTTGTAGTGGGTCGAATTCCCCTGGATAATATATATGTTATTGGAACACCTTTGCATTCGCAGAATTTCATTGATTTCAATGAAGGCATGCTTACCAATAACCGCAGAATTGTAACAAAAAAAATGTGGTTTAATGGTACTTCCATTTCAGCAAAAGCACGTAGAGCCCTCGAAAATGAAAAAGTGACGATTGTTTCGCATCTCACAGGTTACATTCATTATATCTATAAAAAAGCAACTATAAATGTCGATTCATACCATCATTTTTCTGAAAGACTCCAAACATTTCTTACAAGCAAACTATCATCGGAAATATTTATAAATTTTCTGCGTTATCATATGAGTTTTAAAAAGTGTTTTCAATACAAACATACCAAAAATGCCCATGATTATTATATTGGCCTTGAGACCATATTTGAATATGAGCACCATACCAAGCATAATTTTTCGGAAATTTCACGCGAAGTGTTACTGAATGAGATTGATGAGGAGGAATTTAGGTTCACTCCTCTTGAAGACCGCATCGTGATACAAAATGTGGAAGTTTATCTGGAAAAAAGCAACGGTTTGTCGATAGAGGAAATTATGAATTATTTTCTTGATCATGCAAAGTCCACAAAATGCAATAATGTAGAGAGTATTAGATTACTTTTTAAAGATCTTGCCTTATTTTTGGAGGTTCAACCTCAACTTCCTTCTATTGAGAAACAATTCGAAGAAACTGCAGCATTAAATATCAATGTGAATCAAAACCGAGAGGAGATTATGCAATTAATTTCTGAAAAAGCCAATAGTAATGAGGTGGCTCTATTGTCGTTATATGCATTTCGGCAAATGGATAACATCGATTGGAAACCTTTTGTAAAAGCAGCATTGCATCGGAATCCGGTTTCGTTGATCGCGTTAAAAGACAAAACGGTTGAGGCTACCTATCAACTGATTTACGATATGCCCAACGATTCGATTTACGACGCAAACCGTATTGCTCAACCCGATGAGGTATGGAATTTTGGTCGTGGGGATGGGGTTGAAAAAGCATTTTTAATGGCTAATTATCTTTATAATGAAATGAAGCAAACTAATTTGCAACTGATTGTTGATAAATCGAAAGTTATTTTGGAATCCAATCAAGTCAATTATACATTTGTTTCTACTAAAAATATAGTTAAACAATTGAGTAATACTGAAATTTCAAATAGCCTGATAATTTAAATGCGTATCGGGTGTTATACCTAAAATTCGTTTTTGTAACTGACACAGGCAATTAATAATCTGTCAAACAGTTTTTCGCCAAAATATCTTCTATTATACTTGTAGCAAAACTCATTAAGATAGCCCTGAAGATACTCTGGTTTTACATCATGATGAATATCTAGCAATAATCGTTTAGCATTACTAATTGCTAGGTATACCCATGGCAGCATTTCACTAACCTTATCCTTAGGTATTACTACCGGTTTATGCTCCTTGACAACTTCCTTCAAGTTAACATATGACGTTGAGTGATCGCTATCAACTACTGTACTTTCTGATACATTATCTTTTACTAATTGTGTAATTGTGTTTGCTTTTAAATCA
>JANXXY010000342.1 GCA_025350365.1 Bacteroidales bacterium
CATTTCCAGGCTTCCGGCATGTTTGCCACACCGATTCCTACCTGCTGAATTCCGCTGATGATAATATTGTTCATAAGTTATTTCGTAGTTCGTTACTGATTATTGGTTCACATTGGTTTCACTCTCGAAACCAGTTTAAAGAATAACCAGGGGATGTATCTTTTAAAATAGATCATTAGTAATTCCTTGCCTGCAATGTAAACCTCTATTTTTTGCTTTTTAACAGCTTTCATTATTTTTTGCGCACATTGTTCGGCACTTATACCACCCGACTGGGCATGATCCATAATGCCATGAGCCTCACCTGACCTGGTAAGTGCGCTAAGACTGATATTGGTATGTATTCGGCCGGGACACACCATCGTTACATGGATACCTTTTTCGTGAAGTTCGGCCCATAGAGATTCATAGAACCCGTGAAGGGCGTGTTTGGCAGCAGCATAAGCTGAACGAAGCGAGAAGCCAAATTTTCCGGTAATGCTGCTAATAACGATAAAATGACCATAACCTCTCGCCACCATTGCCGGCAATACTTTTTTTGTAAGGATAACACCGCTGAAAAAGTCGACCTCCATAATTCGCCTGTCTACTGCCACCGGAGTTTCAATTACCATTGATCGTTGACTTATTCCACCGTTATTCACAAGTACATCAATGCAACCAAATTTAACTAGAACCATATCGGCAACCTCTTCCAACTGCGCTTGCACGGAAAGATCCAGCGGAATTACGTGACTTTCACCACCTAGGGCTATGCAGTTCTGTGCTACTTTTTCGAGTTCGCTTTTTCTACGGGCCGAAAGAATTAAAATAGCTCCTTCTTTTGCAAATTCATACGCGAGAGCCTCTCCAATACCTGATGATGCTCCTGTAATCCAAACCGTTTTTTCCTTAAAAGAAATAGCCATTACAATGTCATTTTACATAAAATTAGAACCAAGAATATTTCCATTTATTTCAAAATATTTCCATTTATTTCCATTTATTTCAAAATATTTCCATTTATTTCAATTTATTTCAAAATATTTCCATTTTGAATAAACAAATCATCGAGTTTTTGCATTAGCTCATTTCGTTTTTCACGAAGCCCTGAAAGATCGTAGTTATTTTCTTTCATCATCTTGAAATACCGGTATTTTGCATAAACCTTTTTTAAGGAAAGAAAGTAATCGAATGATAAAATTCCAAGTATAGGCATTGTGAGTAATATCAATCCTTTTGTAATGATAGGAATTGGCATTAGCATGAGTAACAAATACCATAACGGAAACAAAATCAAACCAACAGCAAATTTGAAGGAGCTCACAAACTGCGTGTCTTTGGTGCTTTTTGAAAATTTATCGCAAATGATATATGGAATAATATTAACTGCCGTTGCTGCTAAAAAAAGTGGAATAAAGAGAAGATATCTGACGATATCAAAATACACTTCTTTTTTTGGTGGTTTTGTAGTATCGAAAATCCAATTGCGAAGATTCAGTCGTTTCAGACCACTCAAATATTCGTTAACCAATGGTTTAAATTCTTCGAGCATTATTGGGTTATGGTATGCCGTTTTAATCAGTTGGTCGGTAATTTGTTTGTCGGCTAGAAACCGGCCGTAAAAATCGTCTTTTAAATTTTGTTTTTGCTGCAACCTGCCACCATAAAGTTCTTTAATGTTGAAAATAAGATCGTAGTACTCATCAGTATCGATATCGATCATGTATTTTTTAAGTTCTGTGGAGAGTTTTTCGCGAAGTAAATTCAGCGCTTGCTGTGGGTTGTCCTTATAGAGGGTTGAATATTCCGAAACATCAATAGGTTTACCAAATATAATCAGTAAACGGCTTCTGAAATTGCTGTAATGACTGTATTCGATACCAACAGGCACAATTTTAAGTCTGCCTGTTTTACCGAACTCTTCCTGAGCCTTAAAGGCAAGCCTGCTTATTCCCTTTTTTAACGGGCGTAACCGATGTTGATCGCCATGGTTTCCTTCGGGCATTATTCCCACAGCCTGTCCGCTTTTTAAAACGTTAAGTGCAATATTAAATGAATCGTCGTTTTGCGACAGGTTACTGACACCATCCCGAATCCGGAAAACCGGAATTATTTTTAAAAAGTTGAGAATTTTTTTAACCAGTTCTTTTTTAAAGATATCGGCTCTGGCCATAAAAACAGGCTGTTTTTTGATATTCAATAAAATGGATAGAGCATCCATCAGCGCATTCTGATGGTTAGGGGTAAATATAACAGGGTCGTTATCCGGAACAGTTTCCCGGTTTATGATGCATATCTCACGGTAATAAATCGATTGAACAAATGCGGTATATTTTTTCAATACTGTATACGACTTCGAATATTTGAAAAGATGTTGCTGATTCATATTTTTACTTCCTAAAAGAAAATATAATAAACGACTAAGTTAATTTTACTTTGACAAATTAAATTTTTTAAATGATTTTTCCTCTTTTTTATTCCTGTCATTTCCGTGATAAACCTGAAAAATTAACCTGTTCACATTGGGATTCAGGGCAAAACAGGTTGGTGTTTCAATAGTGTCACAAAAGAATTAAGTACTTTTTGAAAAATTTGTTTTTTAGTAGTTAGCGCCGTGTACCGTTATTGCTTTTTCGAAAAATAATGAGCGATACCTAAACCAACGATTATATGCCAGATTCCCCACCAGGCAGCGATGAACGCCATGCCTCCCAGACCATTGAAAAGTTTTGGATTAAATATCAGAACCAAGGCGAGCCCTGAATTATGGATGCCCGATTCGATCGTAATGGTTTTGATGTTGTTTAATTCCAATTTACTTGCTCTGGCAAGCAGATAGCCGGACAAAACCACGATGGCGTTTTGCACAAATACGAGCAAAATAATTAGATGGATATATCTTAGAAAGTGCGAAAAATTTGCGCTCAAGGCTGCTAAAATGAACCCGAAAAAAACTATTAACGATATGGTTTTCATAGGTTTTGTTATCTTTTTAGCTAAAGCCGGAAAACGCCAGGCAAATAGAGTTCCTAAAATTAGCGGAAGTCCCAATAATAAAAAAACAGTTTTTAGCATTTGCCATCCATCGATGGATATAGGAACAATGATGTGCTGAGCTTCATTATATAAATTTCCGTAAAATGAAAAGTTCAATGGAACAAGAAAAACAGCTAAAAGTGTGGCAATCGCATTTAGCGTTACCGAAAGTTCAACATTTCCTTTGGCCATCCAGGTAAGAAAATTGGCAATATTCCCACTGGGACATGAAGCTACAAGTATCATTCCGAGGGCAACTGAGGGTGTTGGTCTGATAAGCATCACAAGGAGAAATGTTATCAATGGAAGCATTAGGTATTGTGCTATTAGACCAACAATTACAGGTTTTGGTTTAACAATTACAGCTTTAAATTTGTGCACATCAATTTCCAGAGCCACACCAAACATAATTAGCGCCAGTGTAAAGTTCATAAAAAGTAAACCTCCCTCGCTAAAATTCAATCTTACCCCATCAAGCACTCCCAGAGTATTACCCATACTTTTTCGTTTATATCCGAATAAAAAGAATTTACAAAGCAACAAATTTTATTTAAAAGTGCTATTTTAAGTGAAAATAAAAGTGAACTTTGCTCTAAAACAAAGTGAAATTATTCACTGAAAAACATTTTCATGGAGCCAATACTCAAACAAGTAAATGTAAAATTATTAACAGGCAATATTTTTAAGTTACTTGACAACGACTGGATGCTGATAACTGCAGGGACAAAGGATTCATTTAATACAATGACCGCCAGTTGGGGTTCGTTCGGAATACTATGGAATAAGCCTGTGGCCATTGGATTTATAAGGCCTCAAAGGCATACGTTTGAATTCGTAAATACATCTGATTTTTTTACTCTTTCGTTCTTTAATGAAAAATATCGTGATGTTCTGAATTTTTGCGGGCATCATTCGGGAAGATCTGTGGATAAAGTTTTAAAAACCGGAATTTCTATTGCTTCAACAAATAATGGAAGTGTTTATTTCGCGGAAGCCAAACTGGTTTTCGAATGCAAAAAAATATATTCAGACGATCTGAAGGAGGAGAATTTTATTCAGGCTGATTTGATGCAGAAAATTTATCCCAAAAAAGATTTTCACAGATTTTTCATCGGTGAAATTACGTCTTGTCTGAGTGTGGAAATTCCTCCGAAGGAAATCGGGCTGAAATTTGATGAAACAAAAGGTGACAATGTTTAGAAACTTAAAAATCAACCTGTTTCCTTTATGGTTTAATGGTAAAAATAGGTTTCTTTCGTAATCTGTCGAAGTAAATTTATACCCGATCGTGGTATTTTTTTGAAAGATAACGAAGTAATTGACCGAATACTGCCATTGCTTCTGATGTTTCTTTGGTTATGGTATTTCCTTTCATCTTAAGCAACATAAAGCCATATAGCCCGTTAAAGCATACTTCAATTTCCGTAAGTTCGGCATTTCCCATTTTGTTTTTCAATTCCTTAATAAATGGTGATGCATATTGATATTGCTCCAGATAAACACCTTCTTCAAGTGTGTTTATAAGCTGTATATGAAGGTCGTTGAGATTAAAGATCATTTCGCGCAACACCGATATGTGTCCTTGCTCCATAGCATCATCTTTCTTCATTTGGGCAATCAAATCGGCATACCATGTTCGCACATCATCTTGTTGGCTGTTAGGAAGTGAATATTTCGAGATAATGTTTTTTTCAAGTTCTTCGATGCTGAGATGATTTGCCCGTATCACGTCTTCGATATGATACATGTAAAGAATATATTCAACAATGTTGGTTTTTAATTTTTCACGGGCAATTTGCATGGATGAAAACTGTTTTTTAATGGAGTGCAAATGTAAGTATTATCAGTTGATGTTGCAAAAGTGAGTTTTTTTGTTTCATTGTTCGGACAAGGTTCTGCCTCGTCCGTTTTATACTTCAGGCTGCTTAAATATCTCAGAGTAAGATTGTAAACCTAACCTAACTAAGATGCTAAATTGTTTTAGACGTCATAATTGTATGGTAAACACGTTGTTTTATTTCATCGGACGTTGGATTAAGTTCCGCTTCGGTAAAATTGCCATGATCAATATCAATGCGTTCAAACACCATAAGATACAAATTAAATATTATTTCGAGGCTTAGCTGATATTCAGGTTCGAGGCACGGCCAAATATCGGTTATTGCCTGGTAGGTTTTGTTACGGTAATCGTCGGCTATACCGCAGTATTCTCTGATAAGATTGCGAAACCCTTGTTTAATAGCACCTCCATGTGCCATTTCCTTAAGATCTTTTCTGGTTAGATTATTTTTTAAAATAAGGTCGTCGGCAAAGTAGGTTAGATTATTGAGTTGATCTTTCTGAAAATCACGAATAATATGAACTAAATAGCTGAATACGGCGCATGGAGTGGATGCTTTCTTCACATCAAAATTCGGACTGGTATATTTCCCGTTTTGTTTTTGAATGCCGCATAAATGAACAAATATAGATGCAGGACCAACAGATGCTCC
>JANXXY010000462.1 GCA_025350365.1 Bacteroidales bacterium
ATCAAGTTGTTTTACATCAGATTTTAATTTCACATTAATATTAGCTTGTCCACTTATCGATACCTTTTCAGAAGTATAGCCAATATACGAAATAGACAACGTAGTAGCAGAAGAAGGTACATCAATATTAAAACTACCATCGCTACCGGTTACAACACCAATGGTAGTGCCGTCAACTACTACATTTACCCCAATAAGAGGCTCATCGGTGGCAGCATCAGTTACAATACCTGTAACTTTTGTTTGTTGCATTTGATTAAATGGAGAAATAATTACTATATTATTTTCCATTAATTTGAATGTGGATGTAGTATTACTTAAAACATCTGTTAAAACTTTTTCTAATTGAGCATCATGAGCATTGATAGATACCCTGTTGTCCAATGCTTTTAAATCATCAGAGAAGAAAAACCTATAGGTGCTTTGTTTCTCAATACTTTTCAAAACATCACGCAAGGTTTCTCCTTGAATAGATAGATTTAGTTTCCCATTTTGAGAATAAACTAATGCCGATACGTTAAAAGTTAACGCTAAGGTCAGAATAATAGTGAGTTTCATAATTAGTAGTAAAGATTTAAATTTTCCCGAATGGGAAATAAATTTCCATTTACGAATTTTTTTCATAATTTTACATGAGTTTAGTAACAATAAATAATTAATTCCAATTCTCTCGACAAAGAGATTCGGATAAAATTTTCAGGAATCGGGGTTCACGCCCCGATTTTTTTTCGTTAGTTTTTTTTACATCATATTTTTATAGTATTAAGTTAGTTAATTACATTGTAGCTATCTATTAAATTCTTTCATTAGTTTTTTATCTTCTTCAACAATTATTTTGCCTTTCTCCATGGAAAACTTTAACGGCATTGTATTTCGCATGATTTCCATAATTTGTTCTATCGTTTCGTTCTGGATAGTTCCGCTAAAGTGGAAATTTTTAATATTTTCAGATCTTAAATCAATTACAACACTATACCTGCGTTCCAATTGCCGGGCTAAATTGTAAAGGTTTTGTTTTTCAATAACCCAATTTGCATCTCTCCAAGAAGTATATAGTTCTGTTTTTACTTTTTTAACTTTTATTATTGATAGTTCCTCCATAACTATCTGATTCGATTTTTCATTCTGGGTAAATATAACATTGGCTTTGGCAGGATCTTTTTTAATGGCAATAAAGTCTTTTTTATTTTCAAAATAGGTAAGGGTTTGTTTAGGTTGCATCCAAACTGCAAAGTCCTTATTATTATTATCTTTCCCTTCAATAATAACTTTCCCCTTTACCAGAGTAGTTACAACTGAATAGTCCTCAGGGTATGCCTTAACATTAAAGGAAGTACCCATGGCTTTGATAGCAAGCTTTCCAGCTCGAACAACAAAAGGCTTAGACGGATTTGTGATCACGTCAAAATATGCTTCACCCACTAGGGTCACCATCCGCTGGTTTTCATTATATTCCTTATCATACAAAAGTTTACTTCCTGAATTTAGCCAAACACGTGTTCCATCAGGTAACACAACTACCGACATTGCCCCCCTGCTTGATTCTATTGTAACAGGTTTAAAATTATTACACTGCGATTTTTTGCTGTCAGCCAGAAAACGGTACCCAATTGCTCCGGTTAAAAATGCAAAAACGAAAATGGCAGCAACCTTGCTAAATTCGATGAAGTAATTCCTTTTGGAAAAGTTTGATATACTTGCGGTTGGAGTAACCGCGATTGGTTTTTTAAACTTTGTGGGAATTGCAACCTGTGCGCTTGCTAGCCATAAGTTTCGGAATGATTCGAAATACTTATGGTTGGCTTCTGATTCGTTTATCCATGCCCCGATGATTTGATTTTCGTCAAATGAAGTTTCGTTCGAAAAAAAACGAATAATTAAATCATCTATCTGTTGCTGATTCATCTTTTAAGAAAATAATACAATGTCACTTTTAAGACGAAAAAAGGGGATGGTCGGTCTACAACTCAAAAATAATTCTTACAAAAATTCTTTCAAGCCTTCC
>JANXXY010000373.1 GCA_025350365.1 Bacteroidales bacterium
TTTTTAAAATTATTTTTGATAGGTTTGACATTAATTGATAAATTTTGTGTTTCAAAGCCTCAATAAAATGTTTTAATTTCACGCTTCTAAATATAATTAAAATTACATGAAGATTTCCATCATTGGCACCGGGTATGTCGGCTTAGTTTCAGGTACTTGTTTTGCCGAAACCGGCATTACGGTAACGTGCGTAGATACTGATAAAGATAAAATTACTAAGTTGAATAACGGGATTGTGCCAATCTATGAACCTGGTCTGGAGCAATTAATAATGAGGAATAAAGATAAAGGACGGTTATTTTTCACATCAAGTTTGAAAGATAGTATAACAGATGCTGAGACTGTTTTTATAGCCGTTGGAACTCCTCCGGATAAAGATGGCAGAGCCGATTTAAAATACGTTTTTGGAGTTGCCCGTGAAATTGGTCAATGCATTGATCACTATATGGTAATTGTAAATAAAAGTACAGTACCGGTAGGGACAGCGCAAAAAGTAAAAAAAGTGATACAAGATGAAATTGATAAACGTGGTATAAAAGTTGATTTTGATGTTGCCTCTAATCCCGAGTTTTTGAAAGAAGGCAATGCCATTGATGATTTTCTGAAACCCGACAGGATCGTAGTTGGAGTTGATTCGGAAAATGCACAGAAGATTATTAATCGTTTATACAAAGCTTTTTTGTTAAACGGACATCCCTTATTATTTATGGACATTCCTTCGGCAGAGATGACTAAATACGCTGCTAACGCCATGCTGGCTACCAAGATTAGCTTTATGAATGATATTGCTAATTTGTGCGAGATTGTTGGAGCCGATGTAAATTTTGTAAGAAAAGGAATTGGTAGTGATGCCCGCATTGGTACAAAATTTATTTATCCGGGGGTTGGTTATGGAGGATCCTGCTTTCCAAAAGATGTTCAGGCATTAATCAAAACCGGTAATGACCATAAATACTCCCTGAATATTCTTAAAGCGGTTGAAGAGGTAAACTATAACCAGAAAAACGTGTTGTTTAATAAGATACAGAATCATTTTGGAGACCAATTAAGTGGAAAGGTTTTTGCTGTATGGGGACTTTCATTCAAACCGCAAACCGATGACATGCGCGAAGCTCCCTCGCTTGTGCTTATTGATAAGCTTTTAAAAGCAAATGCGCAAGTTAGAGCCTATGATCCTGTTGCAATGCCTGAATCAAAAAAGATTTTGGGTGATTCAATTTATTATGCAACCAATGAATATGATGCACTTTTAGATGCTGATGCTTTAGTTTTAATTACAGAGTGGCCCGAATTCAGAATTCCAAACTATAAAATTATGGAAAGGCTATTGAAAAATAAACTTATTTTTGATGGCCGTAATATTTATGAGCCTAACGAGATGAAAGAATTGGGTTTTACATATTACAGCATTGGCCGGAAAGTATATAAACCAGAATAATAGATTTTTATTTAATGAAAAGAATTTTAATTACAGGTGGCGCAGGATTCATTGGTTCACACCTTTGCGAACGTCTTTTGAATGAAGGAAACGATGTAATTTGCCTCGATAATTATTTTACAGGCAGTAAAACAAATATTTTTCACCTTATTGGAAACCCAAGGTTTGAACTGGTGAGGCATGACGTTACGATGCCTTTTTATGCAGAAGTAGATGAAATTTTCAACCTCGCTTGCCCTGCTTCTCCCATACATTATCAATATAATGGTATAAAAACCATTAAAACCTCGGTAATGGGCGCTATCAATATGTTAGGTCTTGCAAAGCGAACAAAAGCTAAGATTCTTCAGGCTTCTACAAGCGAAGTATATGGCGATCCAAACATTCATCCTCAACCTGAAAGTTACTGGGGAAATGTGAATCCTATCGGAATTCGCTCTTGTTATGACGAAGGCAAGCGTTGCGCTGAGTCACTGTTTATGAATTATCACGAACAAAATGGAGTTAGAATAAAGATTATTCGTATTTTTAATACCTATGGACCCAGAATGAATCCAAATGATGGACGAGTGGTGTCAAATTTTATTGTACAAGCGCTTCAAAATAAAGATATTACAATTTATGGTAATGGTACCCAAACCCGAAGTTTTCAGTATGTTGATGATTTAGTGGAAGGTATGATTAAGCTAATGAATACAGGTGACGAATTTATCGGGCCTGTAAATGTTGGTAATCCCGGCGAGTTCACCATTTTACAATTGGCTGAAAAAATCATTAAAATGACAAATTCAAAAGCGAAATTGGTAAATCTTCCATTACCACAAGATGATCCAATTCAACGCCAACCGAATATTTCATTGGCCAAAGCAAAATTGAACTGGGAGCCTCTGGTGCCGCTCGATGAAGGATTGAAGAAAACCATCTCATATTTTAAAAATTTATTAAAA
>JANXXY010000374.1 GCA_025350365.1 Bacteroidales bacterium
AAGCTTGACAACGAATCGGTTAATCAGTTTGGGAATACCCTTATTCGACTAAAAAACGAGATAAAACAATGCCATGTATGTTACAATTTATCTGATGAAGATGTATGCACTATATGCTCAAATTCATCGCGCGACCGCTCACTGGTGTGTGTTGTGGAAACTATTCGCGATGTGATGTCCATTGAAAATACACTCCAGTTTCATGGAGTCTATCATGTATTGGGGGGCATTATCTCGCCAATGGAAGGTGTTGGCCCATCCGATTTAACCATATCCGCTTTAGAGGAAAAAGTTTCTCAGGGAATTGTGAAGGAGGTTATTTTGGCTCTCAGCACCACACTCGAAGGAGATACGACCAACTTCTACATTTTTAAAAAACTTAAAAAACACAACATTACCATAACTACCCTGGCAAGAGGGGTTTCTTTTGGTGATGAGCTAGAGTATACTGACGAAATTACACTTGGACGATCCATAGTGAACAGAACTCCATTTGAAACAACGCTTCATGGAAAATGATTAATTTACCAATGCCTCTCAAGCCATTAATGGTGATTATATTCGCCAGGCAAACCATTTTTAATTATATTTGATAAACAAACGATGATCTCATGATAAAATCAATGACTGGCTATGGCAAAGCCGAATGCGAAGTTCAATCAAAAAAAATTACTGTCGAAATTAAGTCGTTAAATAGCAAACAACTTGATCTGAATATTAAAATTCCATCTATCTATAAAGAAAAGGAATTCGAAATACGAAACGAGCTATCGCGTGAATTAGTCCGTGGAAAAGTCGACTTTTACATCTCTACCGACACCGCAGTTGAAGAAACGTCTGTTTCAGTAAATACAAAAGTCTTGCGTAGTTATTATCAACAGATTGCAGAGACTGCCAAAGAACTAAATCTTACTTTACCCGATGATATTCTTACTTCGTTACTTCGCCTGCCCGATGCTCTTAAATCGGAAAAGCAGGAAATAACGGACGAAGAATGGAATGCGATTTTATCTAATACAAAAAGCGCCATTGTATTACTGAACCAATTCAGGATTCAGGAAGGGAATGCTCTCGAAAAAGATATTCTGGATCGAATTAATTTGATTACAAGCTTAGCAACAGATCTGGAACCATTCGAGACCCAACGAATTGAAAAGCTTAAGATGAGGATCAAACAAAGTCTTGCAGAACTAGGTATTGAGAAGGTTGACCAGAACCGGTTTGAACAGGAATTGATTTATTATATCGAAAAACTCGATATTACCGAAGAAAAAGTACGATTAGCCAACCATTGTTCCTATTTTTTGGAAACGATTGCCGATGTGGAGTCAAGCGGCAAAAAATTGGCATTTATTGTGCAGGAAATTGGACGTGAAATAAATACGATTGGCTCCAAAGCCAACGATGCCGACATGCAAAAAATTGTAATCCGAATGAAAGACGAACTAGAAAAGATAAAGGAGCAAATTAACAATGTGTTGTAGTAGAGAAGGAATTGCTTGGCTATTCGGCGCAGGTTCGGCTGAATTTACACCTCAGTCGATTATATGTTATCCGGCTTTTGCCTGAATTTTAAATATAAATTCTATTTTATGGAAAACATTTTAAAATTTAGGCGCAGCCTAAAAAGGATATATTCGACTTAGGCCGAGGCTAAGCCGAACAAAAGTTCGGCTGAGGTTCGGCTGAGGTTGTACCTCAGTCGATTATATGATATCAGGCTATTGCCTGATTTTAAAATTTAAATTCAATTTTTGTGAAAGCTTTTAAAATTTAGGCGCAGCCTAAGAAGAATATTTTCGACTTAGGCATAACCTAAGCCGAACAACAAAAAGAACAATAGAACATCCGAACAGGCGATTTAAAATTGTTTTTATAGCTACTATTGAGAATTATACATAAAAATGAAAGGTAAACTAATCATTTTTTCGGCGCCATCGGGAGCGGGGAAAACGACCATCGTAAAACACCTGCTAGATAGTGGGTTACCGCTTGAATTTTCCATTTCGGCATGTAGCCGCCAACCTCGTATTGGGGAAATAAATGGGAAAGATTATTATTTTCTTTCGGCAGATGAATTCAATTTCAAAATTAAAAAAAACGAGTTTATCGAATGGGAAGAAGTATATCCGGGTAATCTTTACGGTACATTGAAAAGCGAACCGGAACGTATATGGAAGAATAACAACCATGTATTGTTTGATATCGATGTAAAAGGCGGAGTACATCTTAAAAAACTTTTTGGTGAAAATGCACTTTCGGTTTTTGTTATGCCTCCATCAATAGTGGAATTGGAACGCCGGCTCATTAACCGTTGCACCGACGATAAAGAAACAATTAAAAAAAGGGTTGATAAGGCCGTTTATGAACTTAAATTTGCAGATCAGTTCGATGTTATCATCACAAATGATAATTTATTGGATGCCAAAAACAAAGCTTTCAAACTAGTTTCAGATTTTATTTATTTATTATGAAAACAGGCCTATTCTTTGGATCGTTCAACCCCATTCATACCGGGCATTTGGCTATTGCAAGTTACATGGTTGAATTTACCGATCTGGACAAGGTATGGTTTGTTGTGAGTCCTCACAATCCATTGAAAAACAAGGAATCATTATTAAACGATCATCAACGGCTGAAAATGGTAAAACTAGCTATTTCCGACGATCACCGTTTTGATGTTTCCGATGCAGAGTATTCGCTGCCACAGCCATCTTTTACTATCGACACATTAAAACACCTCCAAAATAAATTTCCAGAAAATGATTTTTCAATCATTATGGGGTCTGATGGTTTGGTGACTTTTGAAAAATGGAAAAATTATAGGAAAATCATTGCTGAATTCAAACGATACGTTTATCCACGCCCAAATACACCCGACAATTTACTTCATAACCTTGAAAATGGCGTTGTTGTAAATGCACCACTAATGGAAATCTCATCTACATTTATAAGGGAAGCCATTGCAGCAAAAAAAAATGTCAGGTATTTTGTACCTGACAGTGTATGGAATTTTATTCTTTCGAATAATTTTTATTCGTCGTATTAAAACTGAAAGCCTAACCCCAATTTAAAGGATGGAACAAAACCTAAATTATTCTTGTGAATTCCCCATGTATCGGGGGTTGAGCCTTGGTAACGAGATCCGAAATACGCTCCCACTCCTGCACTTCCTTCCATATATAACTGTTTGATCAAACGCATTTGCAACCCTAAACCAAGAGCGTGTTCAAAGGTTGTCATCTTACCTCCAATTTGAGATACGTCCATGGTTGCTGATTTTAAAAGTGAAGGCGATACAATAATGTCGGTAGGACTGCGATAAAGAAAGTTATAATGAAAAAAAGGCTTAATTAATCTCAGGTATGCATTAGATGAATTAAACCCGATGAAACGTTTAAACATAAACTCAAATCCCATAAATTGCTGATTTTGTGTATTCAACATAAGTCCCAATTCAAATACCCGATTAAATTTTTGAATGTTAAAATTGAGGTTTGTGCTGAAACCATAACCACTTCCTGTTGACGATTGATAAATATTTACACCGTAATAATTAAGGTTAATATCAAACTCCTTTGCCCAGACATTCGTCATCATCATCAGACCGCTTGTCAATATTATAATTTGTTTCATGGCGTAGAACTTTTGTTATGTCAAAAATACTACGTTAAATGCTGGATTATACAGATATACCGATGAGTTTAAATAGCAAGCAGAGTGATTGTTATCCCAAATACAAGCGAGTAATATCACTTTAAAGGTTGAGGTAAATCATCCTTATAAAACTAACTTTTACAACTAACTGACAGCCAAAATTAAGCCTGCCATTTTTCAAACTTTGGCAGGCCCTTCACTATTTATTTTCTTGAGTCACAATTTCCATGCCCCTGATAATTGCGTCGTTATTCATTGGGATGGTATGGTGATGGCGGGGAGGTAATGATTTTGCAATACCTTTAAGAACGTTTTCGAGTTTTACAAAAGGTTGTATTTTAAGGTAAGCGCCCAGAACAATCATATTAAACGTTTTCACCATCGACATTCGGGATGCTTCCTCTGTAGCTTCAACACAATATATTTTAATATCTTTTCTACCCGGAAAACGAGTTATACCGCTGTTATCGTAAAGTAGTATTCCTCCGGGTTTAATCAACGGTTCAAATTTGTCAAGTGATTGTTGGTTAAGGATAATAGCCGTATCAAATTCGTTAAGAATGGGCGAATTAATACGGTCGGTGCTTAAAATTACTGTTACATTGGCAGTACCACCGCGCATTTCCGGTCCATAGGAAGGCATCCAGCTTACTTCCATGTCTTGCATCATTCCGGAATAAGCAAGTATTTTACCCATCGAAAGAACACCTTGTCCCCCAAATCCGGCAATAATAATTTCTTCAGTCATTGTTATTCAGTAGAATTTATATAATATACAAATTTTTAAATCCCCAACCCTTAAAAAGAGTTTCAGATACAATCGTTCAACAAACTATACCAATACTCCACCAACTTTAATATCGCCCAGGGGATAGTATGGGAACATATTTTCTTCCATCCACTGGTTAGCTTTTACCGGTGACTGTTTCCAGTTTGAATTGCAATTAGATACAATTTCGACAAAGGAAACTCCTTTTTTTAATTTTTGGTTTTCGAAAGCAATGCGAATTGCCTTTTTTGCTTTCCTTACGGCGGCAGCGGTATGCACAGCCTGACGTGATACATAATAAACGCCTTCAAGGCGGGCTATCAAATCGGTAATTTTCAATGGATATCCCATGGTTTCAACATTCCTTCCATATGGGGAAGTGGATGTTTTCATTCCTTCCAGACTTGTAGGAGCCATTTGGCCACCTGTCATTCCATAAATTCCGTTATTGATGAAAACAATGGTGATATTTTCTCCACGATTGCATGCGTGGATGGTTTCCGATGTCCCAATAGCTGCTAAGTCGCCATCTCCCTGATAGGTAAATACAAATTTTTCAGGATAAACTCTTTTAATACCGGTAGCTACTGCAGGTGCACGGCCATGAGCTGCTCCAACCATGTCAATATTCATAAAATCGTAGGCAAGCACCGAACATCCCACAGGAGCAACCCCAATCACTTCCGATTGAATTCCCATTTCATCAACAACCTCCATTACAATGCGGTGTGTAGTTCCATGGCCGCAACCAGGACAAAAAGTCAATATCTTATCAGTTAATAAGCTGGTTTTCTTATATACCAGATTTTCCGGACTTATTATATTATTTGTTTCCATTATCACAACTCTTAATTAAGTTTTCCATTGCTTCCAAAACCTCCGATGGCGAGTGAATTACTCCACCATAACGTCCAAAATGTTCCGATTTTACCCGAAACTTTGTAGCTAGCTGAATATCCTCAATCATCTGTCCGGCACTCATTTCAACCGAAAGTATCGCTTTAAGTTTTTCCGACCGGGCAAATATTTCCTTTTTAGGAAATGGGAATAGTGTAATTGGACGAAATAGCCCAACTTTTAAGCCTTTATCACGGGCTAATTGTGTGGCTTTTTGGCAGATACGAGCACTTGCTCCATAAGCAATAAATATAAATTCGGCATCGTCACAGAGAATTTCTTCGTAACGAACCTCATTTTGTTCAATCAACTTATATTTGGCCTGAAGATGGTGATTATGCTTCTCCATGTCTAGTGCTTCCAAATCGAGTGACGTAATCGTATTTTTAGGACGGTCGTGGGTTTTACCGGATAATACCCAGGATTGATCAAATTCAGTAGCACGGGGAACCTGGTCGAACAAATCTACCTTTTCCATCATTTGACCAATAACACCATCGGAAAGGATGAGCACAGGAATACGATATTTAAATGCCAGGTCGAACCCGAGAGGAACAAAATCGGACATCTCCTGAACTGATGCTGGCGCTAATACTATTAAACGATAATCGCCATGTCCTCCACCCTTTACTGATTGAAAATAATCGGCCTGAGAAGGCTGAATAGTTCCCAAACCCGGACCGCCTCTAACTACGTTTACAATCAGGCAAGGCAACTCAGCTCCGGCAATATAGGAGATACCTTCCTGCATCAGGCTAATTCCGGGACTTGATGATGAGGTCATAATTTTTTTACCTGTACAAGCTGCCCCATATACCATGTTAATTGCGGCTAACTCACTTTCAGCCTGCAATATAACCATACCAGTTCGCTTGTGTGCATCTTCAACCATCAAATATTCCAATATCTCCGATTGAGGAGTAATAGGATATCCGAAATAACCATCTGCTCCGGCCCTTATTGCAGCTTCGGCAATGGCCTCATTACCTTTCATTAATTTTAATTCTGGCATTCCTTACAATTTTTTCTAATCAAATTTCTTTCTGTATACCGTAATTACTGCATCCGGGCAAACTACTGCACAATTTGTGCAACCGGTACATGCATCAGGATTTTCCATAAAGGCAAAATGATACCCTTTGCTGTTTACCTTGTGCTCCAGAGCAATCACATGAGCAGGGCAATTAACAATGCAAATTTCACATCCTTTGCATCGCTCAATTTCCACCACTATTGCACCGCGTACTTTCGCCATATTTAATAAGTTAAAAATGTCTTAAAAAAATGTTAATTTAATGGATGATCCTCTTTAAATAATTTTAGACGTTCGCTCAGTTCGTTCGTTTGTGTAGGATGAAACTGAGAAACGCATGCTCGTAGTCCTTCTTTTTTACTACCAGTGATATCTAATGTTACAGAGCTTATTCCATAATAAAGTAGTTCTTCCATCAATTGACAGCCTGTAAACCCAGGATAATTAATGGTAAAATAAAAACCATCCGCCAACGGCTTGTCTTCATCTCTATCATAAACGATAAAAAAACCGTTATCGACAAATAGCTTTTTCATTATATGTGCACGATTGCCATATTCGCTGGTTACTTCCACAAAATGAAATTTACCATCGTTAGCCGCTTTAAGCATTGCAGCCATGGCATATTGCGATGAATGAGACGCGCCTGCCGACAATGCATACAATGCACCATAAATGACAGAATGACCAAATTCATCCGATCCAAAATAGGCTGATAGATTGGTGAATTTCCGGTGAAAAAGTTTATCCGAAATTACAATCAAACCTACCCTTTGACCAGCGTAACTAAAAACTTTAGATGCGGAAATAAGCAGCACACAATTTTCGGTATATTTCCGAACAGTTGGCTGGAAAGGAGGTTTTCCCGGTGTCCCGATTTTTAAACGGAAATCCATGCCAAAATAAGCAAGATCTTCGATAACTACCACATCATATTTGTTCGCCAAATCGCCGATAATTTGCAATTCAGCTTCCGTAAGGCACACCCATGTTGGATTGTTTGGATTTGAGTATAATATGGAAGAAATAGTTCCTTTCTCAAGATAGGACTCTAGTTTTTGCCTGAGATTTTCTCCCCGGTAATTATAAATATCGAATGATTCCAGTTGCAATCCCAATGCTTTTACCTGAAGTTTTTGCACCGGAAATCCGGGATCAATAAAAAGAGTGGTATTTTTTTCGGGATAACATCTGTTGCATACCATCATGGCTGCCATCCCCGCCTGCATTGATCCTACAGCGGGCAAACACCCCGATGGAGAAATATCAATATCGGCAAATAGTTTCAGGAAACGGGATGCTTCCATCTTCAATTTAGCTAATCCTTCAATGGGAGGATAAATTGAAGCAACCCCATTTCTAAGAGCCTCAATTTCTGCATCTATCCCAACAGTAGGGCTGGCCAATCCGGGTACACCCATCTCCATGCGAATAAATTTAACTCCCGAAGCAGCCTCCACTTCGCTTACTAAACGGACAATTTCACGTATTGAACCTTTGCCCACTGCGTTAAGTCCGATTTCTTTTGCCTTTGTGCTAATAAGCTCCTTGCTTACAGGCGTTTTATTCATTTCTTTCACTAAATATGTCTCCGATTTTGATAGTTCAAAATTACGTAATTCCCTATTCCCTTTTGCTTCAAACACGTGTTAAGAAACAGTATTTTCTGTGAAAAAAATCACAATACCGAAGCAATTTTAATATTTTCGCTTGTCAATTACCCTTTTGGCTTTACCTTCCGATCGTTCAATTGTTTTTGGCTCCACCAGTTTGACATTAATTGCCAAACCAAGGGTACTTTCAAGATTGTGTTGTATTTTTTTGGAAAGACGCTGTAATTCGCTAATTCTATCCTGAAAAAAAAGTTGATCGACTTCTACCTGAAGTTCAAGTGTATCAAGATTGTTCACACGATCAACAATTAATAAGTAATGAGGATGAGTTTCGCTCATGTCAAGCAATACGCTTTCAATTTGAGAAGGGAATAAATTCACACCACGGATAATAAGCATATCGTCAGAACGTCCTGCACATTTGCTCATGCGCACCAGCGTTCGTCCGCATTTGCAGGGTGCATAGTTAAGTGTTGTAAGGTCGCGGGTACGATACCGTAATAATGGTAAACCTTCTTTGGTAATAGTGGTAAAAACCAGTTCTCCTTTTGCACCTTCGGGAAGTATTTCGAGTGTAACTGGATCAATTATTTCCGGCACAAAATGATCTTCCTCGACATGCAATCCATCCTGATACTCACATTCACAAGAAACGCCCGGGCCAATTACTTCGCTAAGTCCAAATATATCAATAGCTTTTATCTTCCACCTTTCTTCAATTTCCCGACGCATGTTTTCTGTCCACGGTTCGGCGCCAAAAATACCCACACGCAATTTATAATTATCACGCACAAATCCATCATCTTCCATAGCCTCGGCAAGAAATAACGAATAGGAAGGAGTACAAGCTAGTACAGTACTCCCAAAGTCACGCATAATTTGAAGCTGTCGTTTGGTATTTCCTCCTGAAACCGGAATGACTGTAGCGCCAATTTTTTCACTGCCATAATGAAGACCTAGTCCTCCGGTAAAAAGCCCATATCCATAAGCAATATGTATAACATCGTGTTTATGAGCGCCTGCGCTTACCATACATCTGGCAACAACTTCACTCCATGTTCCAAGATCTTTCCGGGAATAACCCACCACCGTAGGTTTACCGGTTGTGCCTGATGATGCGTGTACACGAACTATTTCGCTTTGCGGTACTGCAAAAAGTCCAAAAGGGTAATTATCGCGCAAATCCTGTTTAGTGGTAAACGGAAGCCGCTTTAAGTCATTAATATCTTTAATATCTTCAGGATGAAGCCCTATCTCCTGCATTTTATTACGGTAAAAAGGAACATTGTGATATATTCGTTCAACCATATCGACCAAGCGACGACTTTGACAAGCCCTCATCTCGTCCCGGCTCATGCATTCAAATGTTTTATTCCAAATCATTGGTTGTTGGTATCTATCGTTGATTTTTATAGATTCTGCAAATCATCCGTACTTAATAAACTAAATTTATGCTTTTTAAGTACATTTAACGCCAAATCAATGCTGTCGGGACGAAGAATAATAATTGCGCTATTCTCAGCTTTAAAAGCATACATGTATTCGATGCTGATGGTTTCATTTGAAAGTGTTCTTAACACTTTGGCAAATGATCCGGCCTGATTAGGCGTCGACACCGCTATTACCTCGGTAATGTTTACTGTAAAACCTTTTACTTTTAGGGCATCCACTGCTTTTTGAAAATTATTTACAATTAATCTGAGTATGCCGAAATCAGATGTGTCGGCAATGGTTAATGCATTAATCTTAATATTTTCTCCGCCAAGCGTATCCAATACTTCCGCTAACCGACCGGATTTATTTTCGAGGAATACGGAAATCTGCTTAATTGTCATAGAAATTCTCCATTTCAAAATTGTTTACTCAAAAGTTAAATGGTAATTGCAGGTGTTTTATAACATGTGAGCAAGATATGCATCATTTTTAAGAAAAGCGAGAGTTTGTTTTAAAAATTTTACCCAATAAGGTTTTAAAATGATAACTGACCGACTAAAATATTTTTGAAATGCTGAACACCTATATTTTATTGCATCCCTACGGGACTTTTATTATAAGGGAATTGCTTTTTATTTCTACCAATATTGTATCCCTGCGGGACAGTCCCGTCAGGGACAATATGTTGGTAGAAAATAAGTTATACCTAAATCAATAAGTCCCATAGGGCCGTGATAGATTTAAATCGGTTAACAAAGTTTAAAAAGGATAACTTGTTTTAAAACCCTGGCTTCTTAAAAAGTGACAATAACTTGATATGTATTCCGGTTCGCCCATCCCGTTTTGACAGATCGAGTAAGGCTATTTGTAAATATTCATTTGGCTAATTTCCTTTTGGAAGAGGGTTTTGGGATCGTTGTAAAACTTTATAAAATCGTCCGAACTGGGATGACCCTTGTATGGAGCAAAGGCCGCCTCAGGTTTATGTGCTGGATTCCGCCAAACCAATACATAAGCCAAATCGAATGGACGGAGAGTTTCGAGCAACGTTTTTGTCCACCATTGGGTTTCTTTTGCAATAGGTCCACCAGTTTCGCTCATGGCTCCTATTTTGTTTTTCTCAGCGGCAAGTTTCGATACAATACCGGCACAGTTTTTCAATATATCCGGAAAATCAGCGCCCCGATCATAGAGATCAAAAGCCAATAAATCGATGATATCATCGCCCGGATAACGTTCAACATATTCTTCAAGAGTATTAAAACGATCGGTAGAATATGTATAAAGAAGATGATGAATATTTTTGGTGTCACGAAGGTATTTCACTGTAAATCTCCATAATGCTTTATAGTCATCGGCAGTACATAGGTTTTTTCCCCACCAGAACCAACTTCCGGTATGTTCATGGAACGGGCGGAATATCACAGGGATGAATTTTCCATCATCGCTTTTCAAGCTAAGCATAAAATCAGCCAGCTTATCGAGGTATTGAAGATACAAGGCATGTTTTATCCCTCCGGGCAAAATGGATGCCACCACTTCTTTCGATGAAACATCCCAAGCAGTTCCACCGGTTAGCGGATTACGAAAATGCCAGCTAATCGTATTAATCCCACCTCGCTGATATACTGTTTTTATAAAGCCTTGAATCTTATCAAAATGAACTGAATCGAGACTATAACGAGCGCCTAATTCAAGGTGTCCCAATTCCCAGCCATAGACAGCAGGGTAATCTCCGCATACATCTTTCACGTCGGAGCGACCATCTTCATATATCCATCCGTTTCCATAAGGTAAGTCATCCTGATGTCCGAACATTAAACCCAGATGCTGCAGTTTCAAGAGATTACGGTATAAGCTTACTGTTTCTTTTGTGGCTTTAGGATCAGTTGGATTGATCTCTGCAGCCATAGCCGGGAAACATAATAAGACCATCATTGGCAAAAACAATTTTTTCATATTTAAATATTAGATTAAATGTTTTATTTAATAGTTATTATCAAAGACTTATCTATGTTAAAGCATTTGCAGTTTATACCTGACTTTTCAATTGAACCGAAGTTATTACTATCCCCTTATGTTGGTTAGTATCTTTAGGTAACCATTCGAAATCACTACTGACCGACTAAAACAATAAGATTCTTCGCTTCGCTCTGAATGACACACGTTTATGTTAGTTCGGAGTATGAGGGGGTGGTTTGCGATAAAGCCGCAAACCACCCCCTCATACAAGCCATAAATAGCTGATTGTCATTTCGAACGAAGTGAGAAATCTCAATATCTAATTGTTTCTCGGTTACTAACCATTCGAAATATAGAATTAAATTCTTTAATTTCATTGTTGTTTTGGGAAAATTTCAGATATTTCCAGAAAGCATTTATGCAAATTGGCGGGGACTAAAACGTGATAACATTTAATTTTGAACCAATCTTTTTCATATTTTTGCCGACCATATATAAACAGGCTCCGGCGATCTAATTGGTTATTATTATGGGTATTGAAAGTGGAATTTTCCAACGTACTGAACTGCTTTTGGGAAAAGATAGAATGGACAGTATATCTCAGCAAAATGTTATCATTTTTGGGATAGGCGGTGTAGGGAGTTGGTGCGCTGAAAGCCTTGTACGTACTGGCATACGCAAACTTACCATTGTAGATTCCGATAGAGTGTGCATCACAAATATCAACAGACAGATACATGCCACAACACTTACGGTGGGTGAGGTTAAGACAGAAGTATTAAAAAAACGGTTATTAGAAATCAACCCTCACGCAGAAATTACCGCGCTTCAGAAAATATATAGTAAGGATAATTTTGAACAGTTCAATCTCGACACATTCGACTACATTGTGGATGCTATCGATAGTCTTGAGAACAAGATACAACTTATACGGTCAGCTACCAAAACGAATGCGCGGTTCTTTTCCTCCATGGGCGCTTCGCTGAAAGTAGATCCGACACGAATAAGTGTTGCTGAATTCTGGAAAGTAGATGGATGCCCCTTAGGTGCGATGCTTCGAAAAAAAATACGTAAGGGTGACTTACCTGCAAAAAAATTCATGTGCGTATACAGTAACGAAGTCCTCGAAAATAAAGGAGAAAATGCTTCATGTGGAACTGAAAAATGCCTCTGTCCGAAATCAAAAAATGGTAAAGGCGATCCTGATCTGGCCAATCATGAATGGTGCAGCATGAAAGCAAAAATCAACGGTACCATCGCCCATATCACAGCAATATTCGGGTTTACC